>CATLIP010000036.1 GCA_949957035.1 uncultured Lachnospiraceae bacterium | reverse complement strand
AAATCTCTGGTGGGTCTTGCCCTTGCCATGGCTGCGGGTCTTCAGCTGACCCACTGTCTGGTTCCGCCTACGCCGGGACCGACTACAGCGGCTACCATGCTGGGAGTTGACGTGGGACAGATGATTATCTTCGGCTCTCTGATTTCCGTTCCGATGCTGATTGTTGCGGTATTGTACTGTCAGTGGCTTGGAAAGAAGATATACCAGATTCCGTGCGATGACGGCGGTTTTGAGAGGAAAGAGTACAAAAAGGAATTTATTAAGTCCATGGATGAATTGGACGGTATGATTGGGCAGAAAAACCTTCCGGGATTGTGGATGTCCATTGCACCCATTGTTGTTCCCCTGGTATTGATTCTGGCGAATACGATTCTGGGAATGGCAGGAGTGAAAATCGGGGTTCTCTCCTTCCTGGGCGCCCCGATTATTGCCTTGGCGATTGGTACGCTGATTGCGATCTATGGGCTTATGAGGAAGAATGATAACAAAGAAGTTCTGGGGATTATGGACGATGCGATTAAGAGTACGGGTATTATTATGCTGATTACCGGTGCGGGCGGCTCTCTGGGAAATGTAATCAAAGTAAGCGGTATTGGCGATGCACTTGGAGAAGCAGTAATGGCGCTTCCGCTTCCGGCTATACTGATTCCGTTTATCATTGCGGCGCTTATGCGTATTGCACTTGGATCGGCAACTGTGGCGATTACGACGGCGGCTTCACTGTCTGCGTCCCTGATGGGAGTGATTTCCGTAAGTCCGCTTCTGATGGCAATCTCCTGTTGTGTTGGCGCGATTTCCTTCTCGTATTTTAACGACAGCGGGTTCTGGGTATGGAACGGGATGTTTGGAGTCACGGAGCTTAAGGACCAGATTCGCTGTAAGACGGCCATTTCCCTGATTATGGCAGGCGTAGGAATTGTAGAGCTGTTGATTTTATCAATTTTCATGCATTAATGTGTGGTATTGGTTTGGAGGAGAAGCTGTATGAATACAGAATTTTTGAAAGGCGTAATCGTACCCATCATTACGCCGATTGATGAAGAAGAGTCCATTGATGAAAAAGCATTGAGGGATCAGATAGACTATGTGATAGAAGGCGGTATCCTTGGAGTGCTAGCCTTTGGAAGTAACGGTGAATTCTATGCCATCGAGGAAGACGAGATGGAGCGGGGGCTTAAAATCATGGTTGACCAAGCGGCAGGCAGAGTTCCGGTCTACTTCGGGATTGGCGCAATCAGCACGAAGAAATGTGTCCGTCTGGCCAAGATGGCAAAGGCGGGAGGTGCGACGGGAATCTCTGTGCTGCAGCCCATGTTTTTAAAGCCTACGGAGGAAGAATTATTCAGGCACTTTAAGACCATTGCCGACGCGGTGCCGGATATGCCGATGCTTCTTTATAATAACCCGGGGCGTGTCGGCTACACGATGTCGGGAAATCTGGTAGAGCGTCTCGCCCATGAAGTGGAGAATATCGTAGGCATGAAGGACACCAGCGGCGACATGACCCAGACGGCCGAATTTATCCGCAGGACAAGGGACGTAGATTTTAAGGTGTTTGGCGGGAAGGATACTCTGCTGTATGCGTCCTTGTGCCACGGCGCTGTGGGCGGCGTGTGTACGGCGGGGAACTTTATGCCGGAGCTGATTACGGATATTTACAATAAATATGTCGCAGGCGATCTGGGCGGCGCATTGGAAGCGCAGTTTAAGCTGAATCCGGTGCGGCTTTCCATGGATGGGGCCAGCTTTCCGGTTGCGGCGAAGGATATGGCGAGATTAAGAGGAAGAAAGGCAGGGCTTCCCTATGCGCCGAATCTGGCTACACCGGAGGGACCGGTGCTTGATAAGATTAAGGATGAAATGAAAAAGGCTGGACTGCTCAACTGATTTGAGGTACGATATAAAATAATAGGAAGGAAGACGAAGCCATGAGAACAATCGTAAAGATGGAAGTATACCCTGTAGCTGGGAAAGACTGTATGGAACTGAACTTAAGCGGCGCACATGCGCCATATTTTACAAGAAATATTGTTATCCTCCATGCCGATAACGGCGATACGGGGGTAGGGGAGGTACCTGGCGGCGAGAAGATCAAGAATGCGTTGGAAGAATGCATTCCTCTTGTAGAAGGAACCAATCTGGCAGAATATAAAAGCACGCTTCTGAAAGTAAAGAAATACCTGGACTCCAAAGGAGAGGAGGATGTCCGCGGCGAGCAGACCTTTGACCTTCGTACCGGTGTTCATGTAATTACGGCAATCGAGGCGCCGTGTCTGGATCTGATGGGCAAGATGCTGGGGATTCCGGTATGCGAGCTGCTTGGGGACGGACAGCAGAGGGATAAGGTGCGGATGCTTGGGTATCTGTTCTTTGTAGGCGATCGTAATAAGACGGATCTTCCTTATGATGAGGAGCCGGACGCTGAATGTGAATGGTACCGGATCCGTCATGAAGAAGCACTGACTGCCGATAAGATTGTAGCGTTTGCAAGGGCGACGAAGGAGAAATATGGTTTCCAGGATTTTAAGTTAAAGGGCGGTGTTCTTGCAGGCAGCGAAGAGATGGATGTGATCCGCGCTATGAAGAAGGAATTTCCGGACGCAAGGATTGACCTGGATCCGAACGGAGGGTGGCTTCTGGAGGAAGCGGTAGAGTATGTGAAGGGCATGCAGGGAATCCTGACTTACTGCGAAGATCCTTGCGGGGCGGAAGGCGTCTATTCAGGACGTGAGGTGATGAGCGAGTTCAGAAGGAGGACCGGTTTCCCGACAGCGACGAACATGATCGCAACGGACTGGAGGCAGGTGGGGCATTCTCTGGAGTCACAGGCAGTAGACATTATCCTTGCCGACCCGCATTTCTGGACTATGAGCGGTTCTGTGAGAGTTGCTCAGATGTGCCATGATTTTGGCTATACATGGGGTTCTCATTCGAACAACCATTTTGATATCTCACTGGCAATGTTCACCCAGGTAGGGGCAGCAGTCCCGGGTGAGTACAATGCACTGGATACACATTGGATCTGGCAGGAAGGCCTTGAGCGCCTGACGAAAGAGCCGCTGCAGATTGTGGATGGGTGCGTGGAAGTCCCGAAGAAGCCGGGACTTGGCATCGAAGTGGATATGGAGCAGGTCAGGAAAGCGCACAGGTTGTATCTGGATAACTGTCTTGGCGGCAGGGATGATTCAGTCGGCATGCAGTATCTGATCCCGGGCTGGAAATTCAATCCGAAGAAGCCTTGCCTTGTAAGATAATTGATATAGATGGAGGAGCGCCGTTAGATGGAGGAAGTGCTAGTAACGATACCGGTACAGGAAGAACATCGCAGGTATCTGGAAATGATCGGTAAGAACATGCATTTTACCTATGCATACCGCAAAGAAGGGGCAACAAGAGAGATGGTCGGACAGGCCGACTATATATTGGGTAATGTGAAGACAGAGTATCTGCCGCAGGCACGGCGTCTTAAACTGCTGCAGCTTGACAGCGCAGGGGCTGACCAGTATGTTAAACCGGGTGTTCTTCCGGCAGGGGTTAAGCTGTGTAACGCTACGGGAGCTTATGGCGCTACCATTGCAGAGTATCTTATCGGAGTCGTATTTGCATTAAAGAAAAAAATATATCTTTATGAAGAAAACCGTAAGAAGCATAGCTGGCATGATGAGGGAATGGTAACGAATGTTGCCGGCAGTAAAACACTGGTATTGGGCTTGGGTGATATCGGCGGTACATTTGCCTTAAAAATGAATGCTCTGGGCAGCAGGGTGACCGGTGTGCGAAGGAATCCTGCAGAAAAACCAGAATATCTGGAAGGGCTGTATCAGATGGATGCATTGGAAGAACTGCTGCCGGATGCAGATATTGTTGTGTGTACATTGCCAGGAACAGCGGAAACCTTTCATCTGTTAGATGAGAGGAAGCTCCGCCTTATGAAGCCGGATGCAGTGCTCGTTAATGTTGGGCGCGGGAACCTGATTCCGACCCAGGCTCTGATCAGCGTACTGGAAGACGGCGCGATCGCGGGAGCGGCAATTGATGTAGCAGAACAGGAACCGCTGCCGGAGGATTCCTGCCTTTGGGATGTACCGAATCTGATCATTACTCCGCATGTGGCAGGGAATTATCATACGAAGGATATTCTTGATACGGCAGTGAAGATTGCCGGAGAGAATTTACAGGCGTTTCTGGAGGGAAGGCCCCTTCGGAACGAAGTCGATTTTACGACAGGATATAGAAAAAGAATCTGTCAGCCAGGAGAATGAAAGATGACAAAAATCGCAGTATTGCTGCCATACAAGGATATGGCAGAGACGGCACAGAGAATAATTGACGAGAACCATTACCAGATTGATTATGTGAAAGTAATCGAAAGCGAGGATGCGGTGAATGAAGCCAGGATTGCAGCGGAGCAGGGGGCGGACATCATCATTGCCCGCGGATACCAGGCCCAGCTGATCAAAAGCTATACCAACATACCGGTGGTGGAGATGCGTTTCCATGCCCAGGAGATCGGGCTTCTGATCCAAAGGGCAAAGAAACTGTCCCATAAGGAGCGTCCGGTCATCGGACTAGCGGCCTTTGAAAATATGCTGTGCGACTTGTCACATATGGAGGAGCTGTTTGGAATACGGCTCCTGATTTCTTATATCGACAGGATTGAAGAAGTACCGGATATCCTGCATGGCATGAAACGGGAAGGCGCAGACTGTGTGATTGGCGGTGATACGGTCTGCCGGGAAGCGGAGAAGCTAGGCTGTTATTCGGTTAAGTTCACGGCTACCGGGGAGTCTGTCCGGGATGCCATGGAACGGGCAAAGAGTATGGCCTATGCCGTGGAGAATGAGAAGCGCAATACGGCTCAGTTCGAGACGGTGCTGGATACTTCATTTAACGGGATTATCAAGATTAATTCTGACGGAAGGATTATTGCGGTTAACCGTCTGGTGGAGAATCTGCTTGGAAAAGATATGGAAGAGGTCAAAGGGGAACTGCTGTATGATATTTTCCCGCAGATTGACAAGTGGGTGGTTGAGGCGATTCTGACGGGGGAGAGGGAGAACTGTTCTTCTTCCGTTGAAATCAGAGGCAGGAACTGGATGTTTTTAGCAGCCCCGATTCAGTTTGATGAACACATCACGGGAGCGATTCTGTCTCTGCATGCGATTGCAGAGATTGCGCGCAAGGACCGTCAGATGGCGAATCATATGTTGCATGGCTATACGGCGGAAACACATTTTTCTGATATTTATACGGATAACGAGACAATGCGGCAGGTGTTGGAGACGGCAAAGGAGTATTCGCTGTCGGACAGTCCGGTGCTGATCTACGGTGGGACAGGAACAGAATATTATCATATTGCAGAAGCGATACACAATAGCAGTATCCGTAAAGGCGGTCCCTTCGTGAGCGTGAATATCAGCGGTCTTAAAGAGGAGGAGCAGATGGCGGTCCTCTTTGGGGGCAGGAATGGAGCCGCAGGGAAGGAACCGTGGGGAAAGGGCGCGCTGGTGCGTGCAAGCCATGGAACGATTCTGATCAAAGAGATCGAGAAATTGACGCCGCCTGTACAGTACCAGCTGACGCGGGTAATTCTGGACGGCGCTTTGAACCGTACGGACGCACTGCCCATGGATAATGTGGACGTGCGGGTGATTGGGATGACACGGAAGAATCTTAAGTATAGTGTGAATAAGGGATTGTTTCAGGAGAGTCTTTATTATGTACTGCACGGCCTGACGCTGGAGATTCCGCAGCTTAACAGACGCAGCGAGGATCTTAGGTACTATATTGACAAGTATTTTACAGAGTTTTGCCGGAAATATAATAAACGTCTAGCCATTACGGAGGGCGGGTATGAAAGCCTTCTTGGGTTTGCCTGGCAGGGAAATATGCTGCAGGTCAAGGCGTTTACAGAACGTCTGGTTCTTATGGCGAAAAAGCGGAGCATTGCCGAGGGTATGATCCGCAAGCTGTACGGGGAATTGTATCCTTATGTGGGCGAGTCCGAAGGAACCGATAAGGTAGTGGTATATAAGAATGAGGAAGCAGTGAAGATTGGCGAACTTCTGAGAAAACACCGGGGCAGCCGTAAGCTGGCGGCAGAGGAACTGGGGATCAGCACCACGACGCTGTGGAGAAAGATGAATAAGTACGGGATTGAATCGAAGTATGGATTCCCGGAAGAGGAATAAAGGCGGAAACACATGCTCCGAATACAGAGTAAAGAAATATAGAATAAAGGAATGCAGAGTAAAGGAATATAGAGGAAAGAGTGAAATCAGAATAGAATAGAGAAGGCGGTGAAAAGATGAAGTCAAAATATATAATCAAGATCAAAGATATGGACAACGTAGCAGTGGCAATCCACGATCTGGCGGCAGGGACAGAGGTACTGCCGGGACTTACACTTTTAGACGATATCCCGCAGGCTCATAAGATTGCACTGACGGATATCCCGGCAGGCAGCGGGATCGTCCGCTATGGAGTGATTCTCGGGTATGCGAAAGCCGATATACAAAAGGGCCGATGGATTAATGAGCATATGCTGGATCTGCCGGAGAGCCCCTCTGTGGAGAATCTGGAGTACGGGACCAATCTTGTGCCGATGGAGGAGCTGCCCCTTCCGGTGCGTACCACATGGATGGGATACCGGAATGAGAAGGGACCGGCGGCAACCAGAAATCTTCTGGGGATTGTAACGACGGTACAGTGTGCGGCAGGCGTGCTGAAGGTGGCGGTTGAGCAGATCAAGAAGGAATTGCTGCCGAAATACCCTAATGTGGACGGGGTGGTGGCTGTAACCCATCCTTACGGGTGCGGCGTTGCCATCAATGCCCCTATGGCAAAGATTCCGATCCGGGCGATTACCAATATTATCCGGCATCCGAATTTTGGAGGCGAGATTATGGTGGTTGGACTTGGCTGTGAGAAATTAACATATGACAGAGTGCTTCCGGCAGAAGATATTACGCCGGAAAATGTACTGACATTACAGGATTACGCCGGCCATGACGCCATGATGGGCGCCATCATGGAGATGGCAGAGAAGAAGCTTAGGAAGCTGAACGAGCGGCAAAGAGAAGAGCTTCCCTTGAGTGAGCTTTTGATTGGTATGCAGTGCGGCGGAAGCGATGCATTCAGCGGTATTACGGCAAATCCAAGCGCGGGATATGCGGCTGACATGCTGGTCCGGGGCGGGGCTACGGTCATGTTCAGTGAGGTAACGGAGGTGCGGGACGGAGTACCGATGCTGGCGGCAAGATGTGTGGATGAGAAGGTCAGGGACCGTCTTGCCGAAGAGATGAAGTGGTATGACGATTATCTGGAAGCAGGCGGCGTAGACCGGGACGCAAATCCTACGCCAGGGAATAAAAAGGGCGGCCTTGCCAATATCGTGGAGAAAGCCATGGGCTCCATTGCAAAGTCCGGTACAAGCCCCATTGTAGAGGTGTTAAGTCCGGCGGAAAAGCCGACGAAGCATGGGTTGATCTATGCGGCGACTCCGGCAAGCGACATCGTGTGCGGGCCAAGCCAGGTAGCCAGCGGAATCGGGCTTCAGGTGTTCATGACAGGCAGAGGGACGCCTTACGGCCTGGATATCAGTCCTGTCATCAAGGTGTGTAGCCGCAATGAGATGAAGAAGCACTGGTTCGATATGATTGATATCTCCGCAGGAGATGTGGCGACGGGAGAGGCGACCATTGCCGATGTCGGCACGGAGATCTTCCACATGATTCTGGATGTGGCAAGCGGAATTAAGGAACCATACAGTGATCAGTATGGATTTCATAATGATATGTGCATTTTTAACCCGGCGCCGATTACATAGTGGAAAGGATAGGATGAATGTGGAGGTATTTGCAGCATGAAGGTTGTGATTGCAATTGATTCGTTTAAAGGGAGCATGAGTTCGATGGAGGCCGGATATGCGGCGAGGGAGGGGATTCTTAAGGTCTGTGACGCTGAGATTACCGTGAAGCCGCTGGCAGACGGAGGAGAAGGGACGACAGAGGCCCTGGTGGAGGGGCTGGGCGGCGAATACGTTACCGTCGAAGTGACCGGGCCGCTGGGAGAGAAGACCAACGCCAGGTATGGGATTCTGGGAGACAAAAGGACTGCAGTCATGGAGATGGCAGAAGCCGCCGGCATTATTCTGGTAAAGCGGGAAAGTCTAGATCCTTTGAAGGCGACCACCTATGGCGTGGGTGAGATGATCTTAGACGCTGTAAAGAGAGGATGCCGTGAATTTATAATCGGTATCGGAGGAAGCGCCACCAGCGAGGGCGGCGTCGGGATGCTGCAGGCGCTGGGGTATGACATACTGGATAAAGACGGGAATCCGGTGAAACAGGGAATCCGGGGACTGGACTGCATAGATTCTGTTTCCGGCGCAAGTGTTCCGGAAGAATTGAAAGAGTGCCGTTTCAGCATTGCCTGCGACGTGAAGAATCCCCTTTGCGGTGAGAATGGAGCGATCTATGTTTATGGCCCGCAGAAGGGGGTCAAGGAAGAAGAAAAGCAGGTCTTTGATGAAAAGATGAAGCATTTTGCGGACAAGACACAGGAGTATGCAGGAACAGACTTCAGGATGGCAGAAGGAGCGGGAGCTGCGGGAGGACTTGGATTTGCATTTTTAAGTTATCTGCCGAATGTAGAGTTAAAACCAGGAATCGACATTGTTCTTCAGGCAATCGGACTTGAGGAGGAAGTTAAGGATGCGGATATCGTTATTACCGGCGAGGGCAGGCTGGATTTCCAGACGGCTATGGGCAAGGTTCCGGTGGGGGTTGCCCGCCTTGCGAAGCAATACGGCGCAAAGGTGCTGGCGTTTGCCGGAGGCGTCACAAAGGATGCCGGGGAATGTAATGAGGTGGGGATTGACGCATTTTTCCCTATTGTAAGGGGTGTGACTACGCTGGATGAGGCAATGGTTCCGGAGAATGCGAAGGAGAATATGGCATTGTCTGTGGAGCAGGTATTTAGGGCAGTCGCAGCATTTTTGTAAAGACGTCGAATAACGAAAGAAGCAGGCAGATGGCTGGCAAATAACATACGGCTGCAATGTGAAATGAAAATAAAAGGGGGATATTTATATATGGAACACCTTACATTAAGTAATGGGATCGCTGTCCCGCAGCTTGGAATGGGAACATGGTATCTGGGAGAAAAGCTGTCTGCCCGCGAAGAGGAGATCCGTGCTTTGCAGACAGGCATCGAGAATGGAATGACACTGATCGATACAGCGGAGATGTATGGAAACGGGCTTTCGGAGCAGCTGGTCGGGCAGGCGGTCAAGGGATATAGCCGGGAGAAATTATTCCTGGTATCGAAGGTGCTGCCGCAGAATGCGGGTAAGGATCGTCTGCGCAGAAGCCTTAATCATTCTCTGCGTCTGCTTCGTACCGATTATCTGGATCTGTATCTGCTGCACTGGAGAGGAAGTATTCCTCTGGTTGAGACGGTGCAGTGTATGGAGGAAATGGTGAAAGAAGGGAAGATCCGTGCATGGGGAGTGTCCAATTTCGATATTGATGATATGGAAGAATTATTTTCTCTGCCGGATGGAAAGAATTGCGTGGTAAACCAGGTTTTATACCATCTGGGTTCCAGGGGAATTGAGTTTTCTCTGAAACCGTGGATGGATTCCCATAACGTTGCCTTGATGGCATACTGTCCGCTTGCACAGGGCGGCGCGCTGTGCGAAAAACTGATGGGGCATCCGGTTTTGAGACGGATCGCCGATGAGCATCGTATTACAGTGACGCAACTGTTACTGGCATTCGTATTACGGCAGGAGCGTACAATTGGAATTCCGAGAAGCGGGAAGACGGCACATGTGCTGGCTAACAAGGAAGCCCTGGAGGTCAGATTGTCTGAAAGAGAGCTGTCTGAAATAGACCAGGCATTCCCGGCTCCGGATCATAAATGTTATCTGGATATTGTATGACAAAGAAGAGGAGGGAGTGTCGGCAAATACCATCCAGACACCTCCTTCTCCGTTCAAACGACCGCCTCTATCAGCACCTTTTTACCGATTCTCGCTTCTCCCCGCTCATGATAAGCACTGCCTCTCCCCACTTTTAATTCAATCACATACCCAAACATCAATGCTGCCTCAATTGAACGGCCCCCCACAACATAAGGGATGTCCTTTCCGCAAAGTAAAAGATCCCGAAGCATTGTTTCTAACTCAGGATAGTCCTCAAGCTTGTTGAACAGTGACTCAAACCAACCGGTTTTTCTGAACATCGGCAGATTTCACTTAGATACTCAAACAGCTCAAGCAGTTCAATCTCATTTTTGTGCTCCTGCAAGGCGGTCTTCAAGGAAGACACTGCCTGCCCGCAGGTTTTCCCATCCTGCGCCTCTTTGATTGCGTTAATAAAAATATTTGCAAATGTAAGCGAAAATATATTCTCGTTCCTGAACTTGGAAGCGCCCATCATCTGAAAATCAAGGCTTATGACCCGATAGTCTTTCTTAAGAAAATCTGCCAAGGCTCTTAAAGTTGTGGTCTTCCCATACTGCCTTGCACGGTTGATGACAAAATAGTTTCCTTTGTCTGTCATTTCCTTAATTTCATTCAGCCTGTCCTCAATATTTACCATATAATGCAGCGAAGTTTTACAGTCTGCACTGATATTAAAAATTTTCCCCAAAAACACCCCTCCTCGTTTAACCGAAACAAGTTGTTCAAGCCTTTTCCCTTATTATATCGTCAATTCCTATTTCTGACAATGGAATTAATGGCTGCACTCTGGCATAAAAAATGCCGTTGTTTCTCAAGCCGCGTCCGCAGGTTGCTTAAAAATTTCTCATTTCCAATGACAGTAAGCATAGGCCCGAAGGACATGACTTCAATGAGTAATTCTGTTTCCATGCCTTGATTATAATAGATGAGACATTCATAAGTGTTTTCATCAATTCTTGCGGTGTTCTTCTCATAATTGGCGAAATGGAGCATGGCGCGCTCAAGGGCGTTGCGTTTGTTGACAATATGCAGTGTCAGCGGCTCTTTGTAGTAAGAATTCCGAATCAGAGAATTCAGGTCAATGTCGGAAGTGAGAGTCTTGTCTGTAAGCCGGACCCTTTGGATGCGGGCGACATTCAGGATGTCAAGCCGCATTCTTCTATGGCTGGAAGTTTTCAGGGCAAGGAGACGGAACTTGTCATTTTTTACAGAATACTCAAGTCTGGCGGGAACGTAGTAGTGATGGACGCGCGTCCCGGCGGGGGAGGTATAATCAAGCTCCACATAGGCCTTCCGTTTCTGCGCTTTTAGGAGCGTACGGAAATTCTGCCGGTATCTTTCTTGGATGGTATCGGATTCGTCCGTATTGGCTCTGGTAAGGTCTGTGTTGTATGTAGATGCTTGGCTTTCGTTAGCGGCGGTATGGTGTAATTTGGACGTAACAGGATAGGGATCTCCGTCGGTAAAACGGTCGTAGCAGCAGAATTGTTCCTGCCGCCAGAGAGGTTCTACGGATACCAGCATTTCGTTCAGGGCGTCGGTTTGTTCACGGTCAAGAAACAGCCCGATGCGCGGGTCGGACAGCAATGCCTTGAGGTAAGATTTTTCGAGGGCGGAAAGCGGGACGGTAAAGGAGGGTGATAGTTTGGAAAGGTAGAGTTCACCATCCCGGTCAAATAGATTCCATGCGCCGCTTTCCAGCTTAGGGATGATGGAAATCATACTTTCCCCGAAGCCTTCGCTGTTTATCTGGTTGTAGATATCCTGTATGGACAAGGCGTTCTGACGGCATAAAATATGCCGCATTACCTGATAATAGCAACTGTATATTTCTGAAAATAGTTCCATATGTTCATTCCTTCTATTTATTGAATAATGTGCAGAAATTAATTCGCTCTGGGATGCCCTTAGGGGCCCTTCTATCATATCTCATACATTTCATACATTTCCTGCAAGTCCCGGTAAAACCTCTGTTCTACGGATTTTGCCGTACACCTAAGTTCCAGTATCCTTCCGATAAAGGTACGGATCCAGGGCAGCATTTCGTTGCAGTCAAAGGCTTCTGTCTCGTACTGATAGACGTTCCGGGCAATCCTTGTGACCCTTCCGCCTCTGCCCTCCCGTTTCAGCCGGTCTACAATATAATTTTCCGTCGGCTCTAAAGCCTGTATGGTCATGGTCAGTTTATCCAGATGATGTCCTTCTTCCCCTTGAAAAGAAACGCCCCACAGATACTTCCGGTTATGGTCAAGCTTCTCCGTCAGTTCGTCATAGTCTGGGGAGGAATCCAGAGGGGTCACGCATTTAATGGAATCCAGACGGAAACAGGAGAAGCGGTTTCTTTTGTGTACATATCCGCACAGGTAACGGCGTCCGGTTCTTGCGCTGATAAATATCTGCAAAGGGACGCAGGCAGATGTGGTCTTCGTCTCTGTCCGGGAACTTTTTAACTCGAGTCTTACCTGCGCTTTTTTGTTCATGGCGTCCAGCAGGGAAAGAAGTATCTCGTCCTCCAATGTATGTACGCAGAAACTATGTTTTACCCGGAAGGTCTGATTCTGGCAGTCTGTCTGTTCCGTTAATTCATTCCCGACCACTCCGAAGACTTCTGCCATCTGGTAAAATGACAGGGCATCTTGTATATTTTCATTGGAACGAAGCCAACAAGGGAGTGTAAGGCTTAGGGAGAACACCACTGTTTTCCCGAGCTTTTGTTTCTCCAGTAATCCTTCTTTCGCGTAGGCATTACATTTCCGGCGGACGGTCTGGATGTCGAACAGGGCGTCGTATTCTGAAAGCAGGAGGTCGGTGATTGCTTCCGCTGTCAGGGGACGTCCGTCTTGAAGGATATCAAGAATCAGAAAATGCAGTACAATATCATTGTCCGTGAAGCTCTTGGTCTTCCATACCCGGAACAGGGGATTGGTGTCCAGCAGGTTGCTGTCGATGGCAAGGGAAATGTTGGAGCCGCCGGATACATGGTCTTTGCGGACATAGGAACCAAGCCAGCTCTCAAGCCTTCGGCGTTCATTGTCGTAGGTGCGGGGGCTTTTGACTTTGAATTCGTTCCGGGTCTTGAAGCCGTAGACAAAAAAATCATGGACATATTCTCTGGTCTTTGGAAAACTTTTTACCAATTCCTGAAATTCTGACATTGCTTCCTTCCTCCTTTTGTTTTGTACGATTGCGTTTTTGCAGCTTTTGGATTTAGTATATCATATGGGAGTGGGATTGTGGAAGATACAAGCTATTTGAAGTTGAAAAAGGTTAAGAATTGT
>CATLIP010000035.1 GCA_949957035.1 uncultured Lachnospiraceae bacterium | reverse complement strand
CCCCGATTCCATATACGAATTCCGTAAAATCTGCCGGCTTCATCCCCGTATATCCCCCAAACTGATTGACCTGGTTCGCTGTGGCCTCAATCAAGATATAATCGTCAAACCGCTTCGCCTGCTCTAAAATAGCCTCAATCGCCAGCCGATTGGCAGTACAATAAGACGGAACTCCACAGATAATCCCCGCTTTGCGTTTTTCAATCATACCTCTCAAAATATCCTTCATGATTTTTCTACCTCTTTCTTCTTTTTGAATATATAACCTGTTAAGAATAAATACACTCTATCCCCTGTCTTCCAAACTCATCCAGCCACTTCTGCGCCGGCTTCCTGTCTGTGACAACCTTTGTAATAAATGCCCAGTCCGTTACCCTGGTAAATGCAGTGGTATCGAACTTGGTATAATCTGCAACCAGAATCCTCTCTTTTGCCGCCCTCAGCATCATACGCTTGCTGCTTGCATCCTGCTCCACATAATCCGTAATCCCGTTCACAAGGTCCAGACCCTTGCAGGATATAATCGCCTTGTCCACATGATAGGAGCTTAAAACCTCATCCGTGTGAGGGCCTCCCAGTGCAAATGATTTCTCACGGACCGTACCTCCCGTAGAGATTACAGTCCACTTCGGCATATCATAGAGCTCCACAATAATCTCCACAGAGTTGGTAATCACCGTAAGCGCTTCCTTCTTCTTCAATTCTCTGGCAATATAGACAGCCGTGGAACTGACGTCTAACATCACCGCTTCCCCTTCTCTCACCAAATCGGCAACCAGTCCGGCAATTTTCTGCTTCTCTGCCACACACTGATTCTTCCGCACGTCAAAGGGCAAGCCCACAATGTTCTGCTCATTAAGAACTGCTCCTCCGTAACTTTTAACCACAAGCCCTTCATTCTCAAGCTTCTCCAAATCACGGCGTATCGTCTCCTCCGTCACCTGATAATGCTGGCTCAGTTCACTTACCACAACCCTTTTCTCCTTCTGAAGTGTCTCTAGGATTTCATTGCGTCTCTCTATGGCTAACATCTTAACACCTCTTTTCATGTCTGTTTTATATTTGTTTTATGTTGTTTTCATGATTATATTAGCATTAAAAACAACATAAGTCAACTATTTTTTATGTTGTTTTTATTGTTTTTTATTTATCAATCTTTAAAGCTCTATATATAAAAAAAGGAGCTGCTACAAAGCAGCTACCTTATTATTCTTTTGTCATAATCCCTTCGAGAAAATGACAATGGCAATTCCAGCCCATGTTCTTCTAAAAGTTTTCGATCCGTCAAAATCTCCTTTGCATCCCCGTCTGCCGCAATGCCTCCCTCAGACAGCAGCACCACCCGCTGACAGGTATCGAATACAAAATCCAAATCATGGCTTGCAATCAGCTTAGCTTTGGACAGTCCGTTCAGCACCCGAATCAGATTCCGCCGGTTCCCCGGGTCTAATGCCACAGACGGCTCGTCCAGCAGTATAAGCTTTACGTCCATGGCAAGGACAGTGGCGATGGACACAAGCCTTTTCTCTCCTCCGGACAGACGGTAAATCTGACGGTCTTTTTTCTCCTCCATACACACCTGCTCCAATGCTTTCATCGTCAGCCGATGAATCTCTTCCTCGCTCTTCCCATAATTGCGCGGCGCAAACGCAACGTCTTCATATACCGTCGGCATAAACAACTGACTGTCCGAATCCTGAAAAGCATATCCAAGCTCTGAGCGTATCTGCCTCAAATTCTCCTTTTTCATTTCAAGCCCATCAATCCGAACCCTTCCTTCCTGCAAATCAAGAAGTCCTACAAGAAGCTTAAGAAGCGTAGACTTCCCCACGCCGTTTGCCCCGATTAATCCTACACATTCTCCCTCCTTCATGACAATATTGATATCCTCAAGCACTCTATGCTTAAATTCCCCAGGTCCGCCATATTCGAAGGAAAGAGCCGATATTTCCAATAGATTCCTTTCACCCATATCTGCCTCCCGACACAATATCAGATTCTCACCGCCAGCAGAACCACGCACCATCCAATCCCAAACAGATAGTCCCTCCCTCCTGCCGCACGCCTGCACTTAAGATAAAACTCTCCGCCAAATCCCCGCATCCTCATGCTGTCATAAACCGTCTGCGCCCGGTCCATGCTGCGAAGAAGAAGCTGTCCAATCATGGTTCCCCAGACTTTATAATGAAGCCCCTTCTGGCCCGGCGCACGAAGGGCATACGCATCCGTCATCCGTTGAATCTCTTTAAGCAGAACGATAATATATCGATACACCAACATCAGTACAGTCACAACGGTCTTAGGCATCCCAAGCCTTCGAAGAGCATAACACAAATCCTCCATGGAGGTTGTAACCATCAGAAGATAGGATGCCGAAACTGCATATACCCCTTTTATCATCAGAGTCGTCATGGAAACCATCCCGCCCGTCACGGCAAAACCACCTATTAAAAACAGCGTTTCCCTGTCAAAAAAGGGATTCACAACCCCAACTATGCATACCAAAGCCAACACAAGCTTCATCCTTTTTGCCAGAAGCCGAACGGAAATATCACCAAGGGTAAAGGCCACAATCAGATAGATTCCCATTTTCAGAACGCCTGCCAAATCATATTTTCCATAGGAAAGAGTAAGCAAAAGAAACAGAAGAGTAACCAAAAGCTTCGGCAGAGGATGTATGTCTTGCAGCCATCCGGATTTCCTTGCCTCCATGTCAATTCTATGTAAATCAGAAATCGAATCCCTAATTCTGTCCATTTACACTGTCCTTATTTTCCGTCTTTCCATGTTTCACCCGTTTTACAGCCAGACAGACCAACAGGCACACAGCCAGTACAACCACGCCTCCCACAATTCCCGAAAATGATGTTCCGGCCGCGCTTTGTGAGGTCCGAAATCCATAATCCGGCAACAGGGCCGTAATCCCCTGTATCTTTTCCGACAGCCTATAAATATTCCCATTTGCGGAAAGCTTTACAGTCCCCGCCGCCTTCTCCATGGACCATTCTAATCCATCCGGATTGGCAGACGCAAAGAGTGAGAGCGCCCCGCCTGTGAGAACGGCCGCAGCCGCCAATGTCACAACCGTCTTTTTTCTGCTCATACGCCCCTTTGTCTCGGTTTCACGCCGTTCTGCATACAAAACCTCTGGACGCGCCTCATAGACGAACACTAAGACTGCCGCTGTAATCAGTCCTTCCACCAGTCCAATCGCCAGATGTATGGGCTGCATCAGACTTACGAACAGCGAAAAGGGCAGTTCCGTAATTCCGGAAGCCAGGGTTTGGATTGTGACCGAGAAGGCGCCCAACTGCAGGCTGACCACGCATCCCAGCACAGATGCCGCCCCAATCCTTCCCCGCGTCAGCTTCTTTCTTGTCAATGCCTTCCAAATTAACGCACCTCCCACAAAGCACCCGTAAAACGCCATATTCCAGACATTACATCCCAAGGCAAGCAAGCCCCCGTCCGCAAACAGTAAGCACTGAATTGTCAGGATTGCAATCATGGTCAGAAATCCGGCGTAGGGGCCTAAAATTGCGGAAAGCAGCATTCCGCCGCACAGATGCCCCGAAGAGCCCGTTCCCGGTATGGTAAAATTAATCATTTGCGCTGCGAATACAAAAGCTCCCATGACCCCCATGACAGGGACTTTCCGGTCAAGGTCGACGGCTTTTACTTTCTTAACTGAATATGCTGCCGCAGCCGCAGATGCAGCATACATGGTTCCTGCTACCGCCGGTGATACCAGCGCGTCCGCCATATGCATAACGATTTCCTCCATTTCATTTTGTTTCATGAACTCCAAGACGGTTAATCTGCGCCGCAATATATCCTGCTCCGTATCCATTGTCTATATTGACTACCGCAATACCGTTTGCACAGGAATTAATCATAGTCAGAAGAGCCGACAGCCCGTTCATGCTGGCCCCATATCCGACAGAAGTGGGAACGGCAATCACAGGCTTATCAACCAGTCCTCCGATTACGCTTGCAAGAGCGCCCTCCATCCCTGCCACCGCTACCACACACATGGCGCTTTGGATGGTTTCCACCCTTGCGAGCAGCCGATGAATTCCGCTGACTCCCACATCATAGATGCGCTCTACATAATTTCCGAAAAATTCTGCCGTCTGCGCCGCTTCCTCCGCCACCGGAATATCTGCCGTACCGGCCGTACATACCGCAATCTTGCCTGTCCTTGCCTTATCCGCCTTCTCAATCTTCAGGATTCTCGACAGCGGGTCATAACAGGCCTCCTTGAACCGCTCCTGAATCAAGGCCGCCTGAGCCTTAGAAGCCCTCGTTCCCAGCACCTCCCCTTCCGCCGCATAGATTCGCTCATAAATCTGTAACAAGTGCTCATCCGCCTTGCCGCTGCAAAAGACTACCTCCGCGAATCCCATACGCAGTTTCCTGTGAGTATCTAATTTTGCATAGCCCAATTCCTCCAAAGGCTGTCTGCGGAAATAGGCTTCCGCGTCATTTACAGACATTTCCCCTGACCGCACCTGCTCCAACACTTCCTTAACTTCCATTCCATTGCCTCCTTACCTTAACTGCCTGATTAATCGAGTAGGGAAGATCCATCTTCCCCCATGACAAAAAAGCGCACAAATCCTCTTCTGAGAATCCATACGCCTTCTGACATAGTTTCTAATCTATATAATTGTAACGGAATCCATACCTGTCGCCTATGCAGCTAAACAGTTATACATGCCCGGGCACTTCTGTGCACTTCGGAGGCTTCTGCCGTCCCGAAAAACCTGAATATTCTAATACTATACTCCTAAAGCTCGCTTCTGTCAAACTGTTTTTTCAGCTCTTCCATCACAGCCTTAAGCATCTCACTCATAGATGTATTCTTCACTCCAACAATAATATTCTCGCAATGATTCATCGGAATCAACAGCTTCCTGACGCCGCTTTGTCCTACTGCCGCCGCCATTGCAGGAGTAATCTCACCGTACATGGAATCCGCAATGGCAATGCCGATTGGGCCGATAATCAGGTCTGTATTCCTACATCCTACAATAACCGCATTCTCTCCGGTGGCTCCATGGTCCGGCCCCGCCTTCAGCATATTGGAGGTTGCAAGGGCGTTGGTCCCTACCGCCGTAATCTCTAACTGCGGAAATTCTTTTTTTATGGAAGAGACAAGCTGTCTGCCCATGCCGCCTCCCTGCGCGTCTATAATCAGTATCTTCATGAAATATCTCCGTCCCATCTCTCTGTCAGTAAATTGATTATAGCAAATACACGCACATTTATGCAATAGCCGAAGAACAACTAAAGATACAGATTTCTATACGCTTTCCGGTCCTCTACCGCCAACACGACACAAAGGGCCACAAAAAACATTCCAAACACCAGAACCGTCACCCAGGCGGCAATCGACGAGCCGATTCCGTATATGAAACCAATGAGCAGCTGAAAGATACTGGTAAGGCCGGTCCTCAACACCTCTGAAAGGCCGTTGATTCGCCCTCTGTGGCTTGCGGGCATCCGTTTGGTGAGATAGGGGCTTTCCGCAAGCGTTGAAAAAACCTCGCCCCATGTGAGAATAACCATTGCAATATAGTAGAAGGGGATTCTCCCCATAAATACAAAAAATATCCCAAAGCCCGCCACCAGAAGGAGCTGACCAAGTATTGTCTTGATGGTTTCTGACAGCCATGGAAACATTCTGGTAAACACCGGAGTAAATATGACCACAACCACGCAGTTCACACTGGTAATGGAGCCAAAAATTACTGCGCCGCCCTCGCCGTGTAGTCTGGCCAACTCGAGAGGCATCAGATAATTGTACATCTGATAGGTTGCAAAATAACCGCTGACCACTATAATATAGAGTACAATCATTTTATTCTCTTTCAAGACCGTCAAAAGACCTTCTCCTTCCCGTTCAGCCTGGTATACGGCCTTTTGACTAGTATCCTTTACGGGTGTGATATCCTTCACCAGAAAGAAAATCATGACGACAGAACATCCTATGGCAACCCCGCTGATGAGAAAAGCCAGCCACAAATAATCCCGAAGCAGGAAGCCTGCAATGGTGGGCGACATGACAAATCCCAGATTCGTACAGAGATATTGGAGAGAATATGCCCTCTCCCTGTCATCCGTAACCGTAATATCCGCTGTCAACGCATTATAGGAGGGATGCTCCATATTCTGGCACGTTGCCGCGATAAACATTAATACAATGGAAATGGTTGATAGGGGAATTACTGCGCAGACGATATAGCAGACTACAGAAATAATGTCCAGATAGACAATATTCATCTTCTTATTCAGATGGTCTGCCATCTTCCCGCCAATCAGGTTGGCAGGCAGCGCCAGAATCCCCACTACGGCCATCACCCAGCCGATACGCTCCGGACTCATCCCCATCTTCTGACTCAAAATCATGGTCAGCATGGGCCAAATCATAGCTCCCATGGCCGTAACCAGACGGCCGAAGCATAGTATGTAGTTTTCTCTGCGCAATCCTTTATATTGTGAGATTAATTTCATTTCTTTTCATCCTACTCTGATTTTTATTTCATCTTATATTATAGATTATTGTTGAACTAAACGGTAAAAGATGATACTCTGTACCAGAGAATCAAAATGCCTATCCCGGTTGGAAAACGGGATAGGCTGGGTGCTTTCCTGATTCTTAATATATCATTTCTTTCTATAAAAATCAACAGTGAATTACTTTTGACAAGGAGGAGGTTTCTATATGATTAGCAAGGATTTTCATGCGTCAAGAAGGAAATTATATGCCGATTTACTAAATGAGCCGGCCGTAGGCTTTGTTTTCTCCGGCAGAGAGCGCGAAGACCGCGGCGACGGGATGTATAAGTTCACCCCATATGCTAATTTCTACTATCTCACCGGTTTCACACAGCCTAAAGCGGTATTGATGATTACCAAAACAGCCGGGAAGGTTCAAGAGACATTATTTATTGACCATCCGGATGAAAAGGCAAAAAGATGGCTCGGCCTTTTTTATACCACAGAAAGCGTTAAGGAAGAGACAGGGATTGAGAATGTGCAGTATCTGGAGAAATTCGAGGAATCTCTCCCCTTTTTAAGATACCCGGACCGGGTGGAACATGTGTATATTGATATTGCCAACTGGGAAGGGACGTTCTCTATGAATGAGGCCCAAAGATTCGCCGCCCGGGTACGTGAATACAACCCCACGCTTCAGATGCACAATACCTTTCACCATATGTCTCTCATGCGTCAGGTTAAAACTCCCGAAGAGATTGCGCTGCATCGAAAGGCCTGCGACATTACAACCAAAGGTGTGGAGAATATCCTCTCTCATTTACGTCCCGACATGTATGAGTACGAAATCGAAGCGCATTTCGACTATACCCTGAAGTCTTTAAACGCCCGCCATGCATTTCCTACCATTGCCGCTTCCGGACTCAATGCCTGTTGTATGCACTATGAGGAGAACAACCGACAGATGCAGAACGGAGATATGATTCTCTTCGACCTTGGCGCTGAGTGGGGCTATTATGCCTCTGACGTAAGCAGGACATTTCCTGTGAACGGGAAATTTACCGAAGAGCAAAAGACACTCTACAACGTGGTACTTGCGGGTCTTGACGCCGCCATTGCCGCATCGAAGCCGGGACAGCCAAAGGAGGAGCTGCAAGAGCTGAGCAAATCTGTGATGGCAGACGAATTAATCCGTCTTGGATATATAAAGGAGCCTCAGGAGATTTCCAAATACTATTTCCATGGTTCTGGCCATTATATCGGTCTTTATACTCATGATGTGGGGGAGAATGATGTTCCTCTGGAAGAAAATATGATGTTTACGCTGGAACCGGGGCTGTATTTTGATGATTTGAAGCTGGGCATCCGCATCGAGGATACCCTTCTCGTAACAAAAGACGGCTGTGAAGTGCTGTCCGGAAGGATTCCTAAGACGGTGGAGGAGATTGAGTCTTTCATGGCCCGCAGCAAATAAACTACTCTTTAAAAACGAGGATGTCGTAAATATTATTTTTCGACATCCCTTTTCTTCTGAAAGCGCTCTTTCCTTACTCATCGTTCCTCTTTAAAATATTTTCCCGCATCAGCATTGCCACTGACGCCAACATTACCAGGCAATATCCCACGTTTATCATCATTCCTGCTTTTAATCCGGCCGTTTCACTCACTATTCCCACAAGCCAAGGCCCTGCCATTCCGCCAAGCCCTCCGCATGCGAAAAAGATTCCCAGCATCGTCCCCGGGTTTTTAGCGGGTATCGTGGAGATTACTGCTGTTGCCGTAGGAAATATAATGGAAAATCCAAAACCGACAATAATCAATATCCATGCCATTGCCGATGTTCCTAATATTCCTATTCCAAGACACACTATGGAAACTGCAGCAAATATTACCAGACTTTTCAGATATCCGACCCTGTCCACAACAAGGCTTCCCAACAGCCTTCCTGCCATCAGCAGTGCAAAATAAGCCGAAAAAAAGGCCGCGCTCTTCTCGTCTCCAATCTGTTTCTCTGTCTGAAGGAACTCCACGAACCATGTTGCTACTGCAATCTCTGCAGCCACATATGCGAATATAAAGATATACATCATACATACTTCTTTTTGGGAAATAAGGCTCACCGTCTCTCTTATATAGATACCCCGACGCTCCTTTTTGATCTCCCTTCCCTTCGGGTATTTCATGAAAACAAAATACAACAAAATTGGAATAATGAAAACCAGGCTCGTCACGTATATCCTTCTCCATGAAAGCCCCAACCTCAACATGGCCCCCACTGCCGCCGGTGTAAGAATAGCCCCTATTCCATAAAAAGCATTCAGAAGATTAAGATAAAAACCTGCCTTTTTTGTATCATGAAGCCCCGATATGATATTGCTTCCGCTAAGCTCCAACATTCCAAGACCAAGGCCAATCATAAAAATAAATCCGATTAAAATCATAAGCTGTGTTGAACAGGCATACCCGGTAACTCCAACCGCCAGACATACTCCTGCAATGATAAGAGTTGACTTTTTGCCAAAAATATCAGCAAGTATACCCGCAAGAAAAGCTGCCAGGAAAAATCCGGTATATTCACTTAATATAATGGTCCCACCCACAGAATAACTATATCCTGTATCATCCAGCAGCGTAGGAAGAGTCTGTCCTTTCATGTTATCAATTAATCCAAACAAAAAATAACTTAAAAAACATCCTATTGTTATTACGCAGCTCTGCTGTTTACTCATAATTGTCTTCATAAACCGATTCCTCTCTTTCCCAAAATAAGGCGCAACTGTCTGAAATTTATGTTTAAGGAAAAATTTCATAGATATAGCGCAGCGAAGCTATTATGCTGTTATTGTTGACGCCTGCGGCGCCCCAAGTAACAGAAAATCAACACCCAGAGGATTATATTTCAAACAGTTGCTTGTGTTATAAACCGGTTTATGATATGATTTTATCATCAAAATCATATTTTTTATATTATAAAATCTTCAAATTATATGAATATTTCGTCAGATTTTTTACACCGCAAAGGAGGTTTTATCAATGGAATTATCCATGTGCCCTATCCGAATAAGCTCTCAGGGCAGGGAATTGACTACCTTCGGCTCCTCTCTCTTCCCCTCCGCATGTTATGAGGACCGTCTCCGTTCGGACGACCTTCCATGGCACTGGCATGACGAATGGGAGGTTATCCGCGTTGTGGAGGGCGCCGCCGATATCAGAGCCGGGAATAACCGCCGCATTATACCGGAAGGCAGCGGAATCTTCTTAAATTCCGGCGTCCTCCATTCCATAGGAAACGCCCGCAAAGAGATATCACGACTTCATTCGATTATATTTCACCCGCGCCTAATCGGAGGCGGGCAGGATACCGTCTTTTGGCAAAAATATATTTATCCCTTTTGTCAGAATACTCAGGCAGACAGCGTTTATTTAGAACAGAAGGTTGCGTGGCAGCGGGAGATTCTCGATACGCTGGAACGAAGCTGGGAGATTCATATGTCTGAGGAATATGGATATGAGTTTTTAATCCGCGACCGAATGTCTCATATCCTCTATGAACTAATCACCCGCCATCAGCCTTCTTCTGTAAGACCTTCTACCAAATTTCAGCGTAATAGCGAGCGTATGAAATTAATGCTGGAATACATTCACAGCCACTATTCCGAGGCAGTCACACTTGAACAGATTGCCGCAAGCGCTTCTGTCAGCGTCAGCGAAGCCCTGCGCTGCTTTAGAAACGGGATTGGCAGAACTCCGTTTCAATATTTAAAGCATTTTCGTATGCATCAGGCGGAAAAATTACTGGAGACCACTGATTACAAGATTGTTGATATTGGAATTAGATGCGGGTTTTCAGAGATGAGTTATTTTGCAAAATCTTTTCGGGAGCTTTATGGATGTACACCCTCACAATATCGAAAGTGCGCAAATGAAAATTAGAAAAAATACCCTCGGAAATACTGAGGGTATTTTTCTGAGATATTAATCAGCAATCTTTATCATTGCCTTCCCCGCTCTGCGGTACTCCGGCTTCGTGAACACATCCACAATATCGTCAAGCGGCACCACATTGGTAATCAGGCTCTCAAGCTCAATGTTCCCTGACTCCAGTACGCGGATTGCCCTTTCAAAGGTATACGGATTGATAAAGGAAGAAGTAATTGTAAGCTCTTTCTTGAACACATCATCCGGCTTAAGCGGATATGCCTCTTCCGGTGAAGCCAATCCAAAATACATAACCGTCGCGCCTTTTCCTGCGAATTTCACTGCATCTTCCTGCGTGTGAATATTGCCTACACACTCGATTACTACATCCACATTCTCGCAATAATCCGCCAATACCGCCTGTACATCCTCTTCAATCGGATTAATCGTCTTGGTAGCCCCGAGTTTTAGCGCCAGCTCTCTCTTTTCTTCCACCGGCTCAGACATAATCACTCTTGCCGCGCCCGCATTCTTCGCAAGCTGCATCATAATCATTCCAATAGGACCGCCGCCCATGACAAGAACCGTACATCCGGACTTAATATTACAAAGGTCGATACCATGCAGGCAGCAGGAAATCGGCTCTGCCATTGCCGCCTCTTTAAAGCTTAAGCTCTCCGAGAACTTATAAACCTGCTTCTCGCGCATGATTACATACTCGGCAAATCCACCGTCAACCGTCGTTCCCACGCCGATATTATTGGTACAGAAATGCTGCATGGCATTCTTACAGAAATAACACTCCCCGCACATATCATTAGGGTCTCCGCTCACTCTGTCGCCTTCCTTTACTGCTGTAACCGACGCTCCTACCTTGGCCACAACCCCTGAGAACTCATGCCCGGGAATCAACGGAGGATGAACCTCGAAGGAACCGCCGTCTCCGTTAAAGATGTGCATATCAGTACCGCATACACCGCAATACTTTACCTGAATCAACACCTCGTTGTCCTTCAATTCTCTTACCGGCACTTCCTCTACCCTCAAATCATGCGGGCCATGATACACTGCTGCTTTCATACTATTACCTCCAAACTAATATTAATTCTGCTGTCTCTTCTTCTGGATACAGTCAAAACCTACGGCCAGCGCGAGTACGACACCCATAATAATATCCTGTACATAAGAATTAACATTCATAAGTACCATACCATTCTGCAAAGCGCCGATAATAAATGTACCTGCAACTACACCTGACATCTTACCATAACCGCCTGTTACGGATACACCACCTAAAACCACACAGGTGATAACGTCGAACTC
This sequence comes from uncultured Lachnospiraceae bacterium, assembly GCA_949957035.1. The sequence continues at coordinate 1,550 of CATLIP010000035.1, read as the reverse complement.
ATAACCAACACCGGAAGATGTGTTACCGGAATTGGTACGGGACAACATAACGATACCTGCAAGACCTGCAAAGAAACCGGAAATAGCAAATACAAGGTACTTAATCCTTCCTACACGGATACCAGACAGCTTCGCAGCCTCAATATTACCGCCTACCGCATAGAAATAGCGTCCAAAGTAAGTCTTATTCAGAATAAAGGAACCTAATGCAAAACATACAGCCATGATAATAACAGGAATCGGTACAATCCCTACATATCCCTGGCCAATCAGAGAGAATCCTTTTGAGAATCCACTAATCGGCATACCGCCGCACATAATCAGTGCAAGGCCATAGAAGGCTGTCTGCGACGCAAAAGTGGCAATAAGAGCCGGAATACCAATGGTAGACACCATGAAACCATTCAATACACCAATCAGCGTTGATGCCGCTAAAGAAACAAGAATTGCTAAAACCGGGTTAATTCCCATGTTCACCATCATATATGCACAGAGAATATTTACAAATGAAATAATCGTACCTGTTGAAAGGTCAATATCTCCTAACAGAATTACGAAAGTCATACCGATAGAAGCAATACCATACATAGATACCTGACGCAACAATGTGAGCAGGTTATTGGGATTAATAAATCTTGGATTTGCAATTGTGAAGGCAACCACAAGAACTATAAGCACAAGCCAGATTGCCTTACTCTTTAATTGATTTGCGATACTGTTCGTTTTCATACTAGACCTCCTCAACATTGGCCGCTGACGCGTATGCCATAATCGTCTCCTGACTGAACTCTTCCTTGCTAAGTTCACCGGTCATATCGCCTTCTGCCAGTACGATGATTCTATCAGACATACCCATTAATTCTTCCATCTCAGAAGAAATCATCAGAATTGCCTTTCCTTCCTTTTCTACTAAGTCATTCATTAACTTATAAATCTCGTATTTTGCCCCTACGTCAATACCTCGGGTAGGCTCGTCAAAAATAATCAGCTCCGAATCCGCAGCAAGCCATCTTCCAAGGATAACCTTCTGCTGATTACCACCGCTTAGATTCTTTACAAGCTGATTCAGAGACGGCGTCTTAATCGCCATATTGTCGCGATACTTCTCCGCAATCTCTTTCTCCTTCTTGGAGTCAATGACACTCAGTTTTGAATTTCTCTCATATATTGGCATATTAATATTATTCTTGATGGATATGCCAAGCATCGCGCCGTGACGTTTTCTGTCTTCCGGCACCAACGCAATTCCCAGATCTATTGCTTCCCTCGGACTCCTCGGGTTTACTTCCTGTCCTTTAAATATCATCGTTCCTGATGTCTTCGGCACAGCGCCGAATATCATCTGTGCAAGCTCTGTACGCCCTGCGCCAACCAGACCGCCTAATCCCAGAATCTCACCTCTGCGAACCTTCAGGGAAATATTCTTATCACCATTGCCTGTCACATCCTTAAGCTCCAGAAGCACGTCGTCTTCTTTGATACAATCGCCTCTCGGCGGATAAGACTCTGTCAATTCACGTCCAACCATAAGCTGAATCAGCTCTTCCACA
>CATLIP010000034.1 GCA_949957035.1 uncultured Lachnospiraceae bacterium | reverse complement strand
GAAAACCTGCCGGTACAACTTATGGTTCTGCATATAAGCATCCCACTGTAAACGGCACTTCCCGTAAAGTGTAAGCTCCAGAAGCAGCCCTGGCGACCCAATCTCCTTTTCATAAAACTCTTCCCACATTTCCCGGAACGGATACGCATCTAAAGGCTCGGCATCCGGATCTTCATGGATATACCGGGATTTCTGCAGTTCATTTCCCAGAAGCTGGTCCGCGCCCCACGCCGTCTTATAGGAAAGGGCGGCATGCTCCCCAATCAAGCGGCCAAGTTTTTTGCATACCCGGATACACGCCTTCTCTCCATAGACAAACAATCCATCCGCCTGGCCAACGGCCACCGTCATTGGCGGCAGAACCCACTTTCGCCCTACGTCATACAAGCCAAATCCCGGCGTATTTAAAATATCCTGCGCCGCGCTTACGCCTCCCAAAAGTTCTTCTAAAATCACCTGCTCCTTCCTGTTCGGGGCAGGCAATTCCCGCAGACAGGGAAGAATTTCCTCAAAACAGCCTTCATCCTTCTTTTTCAGGAACAATGCAAGGTCAAGGGCGCCCATCCGGCACTCCTCCGATTTCATCCCAAGAAGCCTGACAATACAGGCGGCAAGACCCTTCTTATCCTGTTTCCTAAGCAGCGCAAGTGTCCCCTGCCGTCCTTTCTTATACTTCAGGTTCTTCTCGATTGCAGCAAAATCCTCTGCCAAAAGCTCCATATCATCCGCCAGACGATAGGCCTCCTCATTGGTATATTCCTCCGCATTGTGCAAAAGCTCAAACAAAGCCTTCTTTCTCGCAGGAGACTTGGGACGGTAAAGCATAAGCCGCGCCACAGCCGCCCGGGACGCGCTGTAATAATTGTAACCTTCCCCCTGGCCCACCAGAGGGATAAAGCCTGCCGCTTCATCCAGCACTTCTTCGTCCTTAAGCATCCAGGCGATCAGGCACAGCCTGGCAGCAATTCCGGAGGGGCCCATAGATACCTGATGCCAAGGGAAGATACAGGGGGAAAGTACCAGCCCTTTCTTCGGGACTTTCTTTAAAATTTTCTTCAAAATCTGATAACACCGGGAAGCCTCCGCCCGGTTGTCAAAAAACTCCTCCACAGGAAGTTTCCTAGGTTCCGTCACCTTATCATTGCGGAAAGAATAGGAATTACTGTTCTCGTCCTTGACAAGGCTGTAAAAATATTGGTTCACATTTCCCATAAATCCCGGCATGAAACAAGCAGCCAGTTCTAAATCCTCCCATTCGTTCAAGATTACCTCTTTTACCGCCCGCATCTTTAACCGCTCGTCTTGCAGCGAATGGACAAAATAAGAAGCCGTCATCTTCTGGTGTCTCGACCCATGGGCGATCAGGCGGCGCACTGCTTCCACAGCATTCCCTGCATCATAGAACCCCTTGGCCCACAAAGCACAGCTGATCGCCACAGAATCCTCCGAAAGAAGCTGGGCTTCACAGAAATCCCCGTCCCGCAGGCATTGTCCCATCAGCCTAAGCAATTTATCGCTCATCCGCTCCACGCTCTTCTCATTAAAAATACCAATCCAGGTGGCAGCCGCGCGCTTAACCGACGAAAAACGGATCAGATTATGCTCTTCAATGACCCCGAACAGATGCAGAAACGCCTCCGGGCGTCCGGCGTCCATGGTCTCACAGACCGCCTGTCTCGCTCCCTCCTGAAGCCTTGCCGCCAAAAGGAACTTCCCAAGAAGCTCATACATCTCCTCATTTTTACACATCACGATTCCGCGGATCAGTTCATGGCTTACCATCATCGCGTTCCCCTCTCCAAGCAGAATATCCTTTACCGCCTGACGCGCATCCTCATTTCCCCGGTCAATCTGCGCCGCCAGCATCTCGGCATAGGAAAAACACTCATTCCTTGCATGGTCGAAAATCTCCGGCGGCACATTCCCGGTGAGTACGTCCGCAAGGCTGGCTTTGTAAAAATCCAGCAGCGCATAGGCGCGCAGCAGCCGGATGCTCTGCTCCACGAAGGGGAGATAGCTTTCGGAGCGCAGGCTCCTCCTGTACCATCCCGCCGTCATCTGATACTGGTTCATAGCATCCAACGCTTCATAAAATTCCTCCCGGCGCGAATCGGGCACACAGACTCTAACCGCACCGGAAAACTCTCCTTTGTAAAGTCCGCTAAGCGTGCCATAAGTTCCTTCTGCCAATAACTTCCGCATATAGCCGCAGGCCTCCAAAGGCATGACCGTACCATAGATTTCCGGCAGCAGCTTCTTCTCCCGCTCGGAAAGATGAGACCCCTTCTCTTTCAGGCCATATACCCATTTTTCACTTATTTTCTTCCTTGACTGATATGTAAATCCTGCCATGACTTTTCCTTTCTCAAAAAACTGGTTTTTGACGTATTAGATTCCACCGCACAAACTACGTAATTTCCCGAACAGCCATCCTATCCAGATAACATGGTGAGGCGAATCAGCGTGAACACCAGATCTTCCTTCCACAAAATCTCCCCGTCAAGTTCCGTCAATTCTTCCTCCCCGGCGAACACACGGTAAATCCCGTCCTCAAAACACTGAAGCGTATTCTCCACAGCCTTCACGGGGTCTGCAGTTCCCCCGTTATGGACGCCGAAAGACACCTTTCCCCTGAAAGCCTGCCCTGCAATCTCCTCTCTGGTCAGGAAAGGGAGAATCTGTCCTTCGTCTTTTCTGGCATTATAATCTTTTACGCCAAGCTCTGTCAGCGCTGTCAAAAGCTCCCCCAAGGTTTCCGGCCTTTGCCCCACCTCGAAGGGAGTAGGAGCTAACTCCTTACACATCCCCTTGCCCGGCTTCTTCATCCTCACATAAATGGTAAATGACATCTTCCTTCCTCCGTCCTTTTGCTATATTATAAAGTATACTCAAGGGTAAACCATAATACAAGACCTTTGGAAATATCTTATTACTTGCCTCAAGTATCTCTTATAATACATGATAATGCGGCTTCTCTTCCCCGAACAGCCAATAAGACAGATAGCCTCCGAGAAAAATCCCAAGCGTACACAGTCCGGAAAAAATAATCATAAACGGCAGACAAATCTGCCCAAATAACTGAAAGGGCTGATTACTGTAATCCCACACAGCCAGATGCAGCCATTTATTGACAATGATTCCCGTAATAAATTCCATCGCCGTCACAAAAATAATGCACCGCAATATCTGCATCCACAGCGGGTCCTCCCAATGGACCATCTGCCCCTGAACCGTAAAAAAGACCATACAGATCCCGCCAAGCACAAACATAGACCAATGGGAAAATCCGCGGAAAAAGATTTCAAAAAAATAGTAGAGACAACCGCCAAGTGTCCATAACAATAAATATTCGCTCAGTTTCTTCATGTAAAAACACCCTCACTTATGTTATTCATACATAGTGTGAACTTTTTTTGTCCATATTATAGGTGGTATTTATTTCTCTTCTATATTTTTCATCCCTATCGTCATCAAAAGCCCATGCATTTGCAATCTGCCTCCTACAAAATAATAAAGTTTCCTCATGGTTTGGCATTGCTTTCTTTGTCTTCCGCATATATAATCTATCGTAGTATTTTGCAAAATTAAATACATTTTGATAAAACATGCATACACAGGAGGATTTCTTAATTATGTCTACGATAGCAAATGAACTTGCCCGCTATGATTTTTCGGAAGTCAGCAGTACCATTGTCCCCGACCTTACAGGAAACGGATATGCCGCCGTTATCCGGGGCTGCGACCGCGGAGGGGCAGATATAGATACAGACTCTATTTTCGGGCAGACTCTCCCGACACTTTCCCTCTCCGGCGGAACAAAGGGCGGTTTTATGCAGCTCCCGGACGGTATCTTGAATACGGAGGAAGGCTTCACCCTCAGTTTCTACACAAAACTGTCCCCCTTATCCGAATACGGAACTATTTTTTCCTTCGGAAAAGATTTTTGCTTCTATCTTTCTGTGATACCGGATTCCAATCATCCGAATGATATCCTTCTGTCTCCCTGTGCAACGGGAGGCGGGCGCAGTCAGGAGCGAAGCCTTAGTCCTTGGTTTCGGGTTTCCTGCTGCCAATGGCTCCATATTGCCGTTTCTTTTTCCGTAGGGAACCCATCCCGCATGGCCCTCTATATTGACGGAAGGCTCTGTGGTTCTTTTGAACATCCCCGGATGGATGCACTGGCGCTTAATCATTGCAGCGACTGTTATTTCGGATACGGGACTTTTGCCCTAAGCCCTCTTGCGGCGGCCTTTTCCGATATACGGATTTTCTCCCGAGTACTGAAAGAATGTGAGATTGCTTCCCTGTTTCAAATTACACCCCAAAAACGCCTTCAGATTGAAGCAGAACACCTTTCCCGCCTGTTTTCGGAACCTCTTACAGGACCGCTTACCCTTCCGGAGACAGGGAAGACGGGAGCAAAGATTATCTGGAAGAGCCTGAATCCCGACATCATCTCCGACAGCGGAACATTCACACGACCAAAAGCCGGAAGCGATTTCCTTACCTGTACTTTGGAGGCTGCTCTTTCCTACGGAGACTGCCGGACGGTACAGGCTTACCGACTCCAAATTGCCCCCATGCCGGAAGACTTGGTAATCGCCCGCAGGGATGCAGATAAGGTCGTTCTGCCGTTTCCGGGACATGTCACGGAAGATTTTACTCTCCCGCTTACCGGAAATGACGGCGCTTCATTCCGGTGGATTAGCAGCCGCCCGGATTGGATGGACCATCAGGGGCATCTCCTGGGAAGGCCGGTAAAAGAGTCTGTAAAACTGACGTTGACGCTTCACTCCTCCTACGGAAATGCATCTGTCACAAGAAGATTCCCCATCACAATCCTTGCCGATTGCTGCCGTGAACTTCCTGTCAGAGAGTATATTCCTGCGGCGGCATCTCTGCCTGAAACGCCCCTTCTTCAAGCAAAACCTGCTGCAATGGAGCACATCCGTCTTACTGACAACGGAATATTCTACGACAACCAAAAACGCTGTCTTCACTACCTTTTGTTCCTTGACGCTGACCGCATGCTCTATAATTTCCGCAAAGCCTTTGGATTCGATACCAATGGCGCAAAGCCCATAGGCGGCTGGGAGGAGCCCTCGGGACTGCTCCGCGGACATTCCACAGGACACTACCTGTCTGCACTTGCCCATGCGTTCGTCTCCACAGGCGACGAGAGATTCCGTAAGAAGGCAGTTTACATTATCAATGAGCTTCGGAGGCTTCAGCAGATTTCTTGCGGGGAACCCGCCGGCTTCCGGACAGACTGTACGCCATGTAACGCTGTTCAGTCCCTTTGGAGCCGCAATCCCGACACTTGGGGAGAGGGCTTCTTAAGCGCCTATTCCCCCGACCAGTTCGCGCTTCTGGAAGAATTTACGCCTTATGCCACCATTTGGGCCCCCTATTATACCCTCCATAAGATTCTTGCAGGGCTTTTGGACTGTCACCGTCTGTTACAAAGCGACGAAGCGCTTTCCTGCGCCTTAAGTATCGGGGACTGGGTATATGGACGCCTTTCGGCTACGACGCAAGAACAGAGGACCGCTATGTGGAGACTGTACATTGCAGGTGAATATGGGGGAATGAATGACTCCCTTGCCGCTTTGTATGAAGCCACAGGTAATACAGATTATCTGATTGCCGCCCGGATGTTCGATAATCCGCCCCTGTTTGACGGGTTAATACACGGGCGAAATCCCTTAAGCGGAATCCACGCCAACCAGCACATTCCCCAGATTATCGGGGCTATGGTGATGTTTCGTGCAACGCAGGAACGCTCTTATTATTATCTGGCGAAGAATTTCTGGGAGCTTGTTGTCAATCGTTACATGTACTCCATCGGCGGCGTAGGCAGGGGGGAAAACTTCCGCGACGCAGATATACTGGCCAACCACATCGAAGGCGGACGGAACTGTGAAACCTGCGCTACCTACAATATGTTGAAGCTGACCGGAATGCTGTACCAATATGCCCCGGAGTACAGCCCCTATATGGACTATTACGAGCGGGCGCTGCAAAACCATATTGCCGCCAGCCAGAATCCCATCACGAAAGAAGACGCGCTTCACGGCGTCACCTATATGCTTCCTATCGGACCGGGTGCACAGAAGGAATACAGCAATAACTATGACGACTTCACCTGCTGCCATGGGACCGGTATGGAGAACCATGTTCGGTATACAGAGCATATTTACCATCATGGAAGGGATGGAAGCCTATACTTGAATCTTTTTCTTCCGTCCGTCTACTGCTGGCAGGAAAAAGGTGTAACACTTTCACTTGAGGGAGATTTTCCGTCCCAGTCTTTCCGGCTGGTGATACATACGAAAACGGCTGGTAATCCGGTTCCCATGAAGCTAAAGATTCGGATTCCTTACTGGTGCCGCCAGACTTTTCGGGTGTCGGACAAGAACGGAATGCTTCCAACGCCTTCCGGTGAGGCCGGATATTATACCATTCACAGAGCGTTTACCGACGGAGACTGGATTACTGTCTCCACCCCCTATGCCCTCCATCTGTGCTATACCAATGACGCCTATGAAGGGTACCCTGCTGCAAGCCTCATGTACGGCCCCCTTGTCATGACAGCTCTAAGCGACAGGACCGACTGGATTACGCTGAACCTTCCACCTGTTCTGGAGGATGCCTTTGAGATTTGCTGGGATGGTAAACCTACGCTTTGGTATGACGATTTGGAATTTATTCCCTCTTATGCGGCGCATAACCAACCATACCATACTTATTTTAAAATTAACCTTACTTAAATTCAAAAATCGCATCAAGCCTCTGCGCCTGATGCGATTAGTCTGTCTATGAATCTTTTTTCCCCTCAACCATCTCCCCCAGATAATAAAACCCCTTGCACTGTGTAAGGGCCACGTCCACATACTGCCCAATCAATTCCTTTCCGCCATAGAAATGCACCAGCAGATTATTGCTCAGCCTCCCTGTCACCATCTCAGAGTCATGGCCGCATATATCTTCTACCAACGCCTCCTGCACAGTTCCTTCATGGACTGCGCAAGTCTCTGCCGCAATAGCCTGTACCTCCCGAAGCAGCCGGTCAAATCGTTTCTTAATCACATCTTCTGCTACCTGCTCCTCCATTACGGCAGCAGGCGTCCCCGTCCGCTTTGAATAGATAAACGTAAAGGCACTGTCATACCTTACTCTCCTTACCACATCAAGGGTCTCTTCAAAATCCTCTTCCGTCTCTCCCGGAAATCCCACGATAATATCCGTTGTCAGGGAAATATCCGGTACGGCCTTACGAATCTTTTTCACCAGCTCAAGATACTGTTCCTTCGTATAACGGCGGTTCATTTTCGTCAAAATATCCGTACTCCCCGATTGGATAGGAAGATGCAGATGCTTACAAATCTTCTTTGAATTACCCATCACTTCAATCAGTTCGTCCGAAAGGTCCTTGGGATGGGAGGTCATGAACCGAATCCTTGAAAGCCCGTCAATCTTCTCGATTTCCTGCAAAAGTTCTGCAAATGTCATAGGCGTATCCAGCGTCTTCCCATAGGAATTTACATTCTGTCCAAGAAGCATCACTTCACTTACCCCGTCTGCCACAAGCCGCCGGATTTCCCGGATAATAGCCTTGGGGTCCCGGCTGCGCTCCCGCCCGCGGACATAGGGGACAATACAATAGCTGCAGAAATTATTGCATCCGAACATAATATTGACTCCTGACTTAAACGCATATTTCCGCTGGTTCGGAAGATTCTCCACTATCTTGTCCGTATCCTTCCAGATATCAATCACCATTCTCTCTGACTCAAGGCGGGTGGCAGCCAATTCCGCAAACTTATAGATATTGTGTGTCCCAAAAATGATATCCACAAACCCATAACTCTTCTTTAACTTCTCCACCACCTCCGGCTCCTGCATCATACAGCCACAAAGCCCAATCATCATATGAGGCTCTTTCTTTTTCCGTGGCTTCAACTGACCAAGCCTTCCGTATACGCGGGTATTGGCATTCTCACGAACGGTACAAGTATTATAAATGACAAAATCCGCCTTATCCTCCGAGGCTTCGACATAGCCAATCTCTTTTAAGATTCCCCTAAGCTTCTCGGAATCGCGGGCGTTCATCTGACAGCCAAATGTAGTTACACACGAGCCGGGCAAACGGCCATTTTTTTGTTCAAAATCCTTTACCCACTCCCGGCATTTTGCCATGAAATAGTATTGTCTCGCCGGTTCCTCTATCGGCGGCTCTGCAGCTATATCTATCTTTTCTAAATTAATTTCATTATACATTTCTCTTGACTTTCCCCTTATCTGTCTTTAATCTCAAACAAATTGCCGTGTCTTGCCATCATACTCATAACCAATATCTCTCAATCTGCTCACAATTTCATCCTTATCCACGCCCATATCCTCACACAATTCCTCCAGCGTATGATACTCGTCCCTAAGCTTCGTGTTCACCACACTCAGCATCATCACAGTATCTTTTGGTAATCCAGTCTGCATATGCTCTCCTTTCAAAGCTCCCCGCTTATCTTCATCCCAATCACCCTTCGCTCCGTAACCACAAGCTCAGGGCAGATATCATATTCCTCAAAAGGAATCTTTGCCAAAACCTGAAACTCAAACCCCAGAGCCATCCTGTGAAGCTTCCTGTGCCCGGCAAGATATCTGTCATAAAAACCTCCGCCATATCCGATTCGATGACATTCTTCATCGTAAGCCACCCCCGGCATGACCATTAGGCCCTCTGCCCCGTCTGAAACTTCCGTCCCTGTCGGCTCTAAAATCCCATATGTACCGAGCTTTAACTCATCCATCCCTCGAATACGACAAAAAAGCATGGTATTCCCCGTCACGCGGGGAACCCATACGTTCATCCCTCTCTGAAATGCCTCCGCTATAATCCTGCCTGTCCCCACCTCTCCTCTGCAATCCAGGTAGATATAGAGATTCCTTTCACGTACAAACCATGGATGGCTGACTACAGCGGCGGCAATCCTGTCCGTATCTTGAATCCAACGGGTATTATGAAACTTCTCCCGTTCCATCCGGATTCTCTGTCTAATTTCCTTCTTTGATTCCAAACTTTTCCCCCAGATTCGTAATTGACCCGTCCGTTTCCTGAATCGAAATCCGGTCCAGTTGGCCGCGCAGATTCCGCTTAAAAGAATCCACATACTCCCGCCGTAAGACCTGCTGCTCTTTGCGCTCCTCATCCGTAAGACCTGCTGACTTCGACTTGTGGTACAATTCATTAATCCTTGCAATTTTCTGATTGTCCATAGCCCACTTCCTTCCCGCAAGCATTATCCGCCTTGATAACGCTTGCCCGTATCTTTCTGAGACCGTCTTAATCTTCCTCTTATCTTACACTATCTTCCCCTGAAAGTCTACAAATGATTACAATAATCGCAGAAATTTATGACCCTTAACTGGAATAATTCTCCAGGAAACCATACAGGGATTTCGCATCCTCCATATATTTTCCGTTTCGAATCTCATCCCGAAGCTCTGCCGGAAGGTCGTCATACTTAATATCCGTATACTCATACGGAGTCTTTTTGTCGCTTAGATAAACCACAACATAACCATTTACCTCCATCAGATAATAGCAGTCATCTTTTAACGCCTGTCCGTCCGCCGCCACAGCAGCCGGGTCCGGGTTAGCCGCCGCTATATCCTCCTTCCGGCTTTCTTCCGTCTGTGTATTCTCTGCGACCTGCATCTTAATCTCCATCTGCTCCTTCGAACGCTGGTAGCTTAACTGATAAGCTCCTGTGACCAGCATCAAGGCTACAATCATAACTGCAAAAAAACCGATTCCTAACTTATTTCTCATAAGGACAACTCCTTTTTTAGTACAGTATCGGTCTTTTTTTATTTTTTTATGCAGATTTTTTCATATTTAACGATAAACATCCCTGAACAGATGCATTCTCCGGCAAATAGACAAAAGCATCGTCCCCTTTGGCATACTCTCTATCTCCTCCTCAGTCACGCCACCAAGCAGCACTAAAGCAATACCGTAGGCAGGAACCGCCGCTAACATTGCAAATATGGTCGCAATCCGAGTCCCCGCAAACAGCTCAAAAAGCAGGTGTACCAGTACGGCGACAGCTCCCATGATTCCCGCTGCAATCGTCGGTATAATAAAGGTTCGTTTCCTCTCCTGCACATAACCAATCCTCTCCCGCAGCGCATGGCAGTTCAGCATATAAACCGTAGCGGCAAAAATCGTCCTGCTCATGACCACAGCGTAGATATTCCATTTGAAGGCTACCAGCATTACAAGCAGTGAAAGCACATGAACCACCAGTGCAATCGAAGAATTTTTCACCGGCGTCATCATATCATCCAATCCCTGGAGCACCGAATTGGTCAGGGTTGAAGGACAGAAAAATATTACGGATACCGCTCCAAGCTGCAGCATCAGGGCAGCCGTCGTATTATCCTCCGTATAAAACAGAAGATCCATCAAAGGCTTTGCCAAAATCGTAAGCCCTACGGCACAGGGGATTGCAATCATCATATTAAATCGGATTGCCGTATTAATCTTGTTATGTACCTGCTTGCGGCTCCCTGTCTGCACTGTTGCCACCAGGCTCGGTATCAGCGACGCCGCAAGAGCCGTAGCAACAGACAAGGGCACATTAATCAATGTGTTAAACTGACTTCCAAAGATACCCATAAGGCTTGCGTACTCCGTCTTCTTATACCCCTGGGCCGCCATGATATTGTTAAATATGGCGGTGTCCAGAAAGTCGCTGATATTGTAAACCGTCGCGCTCAGAATAACCGGCGCAATCGTCAGAAACAGTATTCTGTAAATCTTCCGGTAGCTCTCCCTCTTTCGGCTTCTGTCACGCCGCATCTTCTTGCGATATAGTTGGTAATAGGCGATAAAAACCACAAACACAAACAGTAATGCGGCAAAAGCGCCCATAATCGTTCCCACCGTACCGCCTGCCGCCGCATAAGCCGGTCCGTAGGAATCGTTCCCCCTGGTATTTGCTACCTCCTTCCCCATCTGAAGCAGCAAATACGCACCTACAATAGAGGCAACCGCGTTCACAATCTGCTCGATTACCTGAGAAAATGCAGTAGGCATCATAGAACCGTTTCCCTGGAAAAAACCTCTTATTACTCCAAGCAGCGCAACCACAAAAATACAGGGCGCAAGGACACGCAGCGCATACACGCTCAAATCCATAGACATGAGTGTATCTGCAATAAATCCCGCCCCGAAAAATATTGCCAACGAAACCACACCGCTGGCAACGATTGCAAACATCAAGGCACATTTGAACACCTTGTAAGCGTTCCTGTACTCTCCTATGGCCACCCTGGCAGAAACCAACTTCGAGACAGCTAAGGGGAGGCTGTAGGAGGTAAGCATCAGGGCAATGGTATAGATAGAAAAGGCCACGTTATAGTAACCCATTCCCTCCGTACCTACAGTATTGGTAAGCGGAATTCTGTAAACGGCTCCTATAATCTTGGTAATCACACCCGCAAATGCCAGTATAGATCCTTGGACCAGGAAATTCTTGTCTCTCTTTCTTCGTCGTTCAGCCATAAATTGCTCCCTCTTATCGTATTATATTCAGCACATCCATAATCTCATTCTGCATTTTCTCCATGGCCTTTCGTTCGTCCTCCTCCATATGGTCGTACCCGACAAGGTGCAGGATGGAATGTACAATCAAAAACGCGTATTCCCGCAGAGCAGAATGCCCGTATTCTTCTGCCTGTGCCATGACCTTTTCTTTGGAAATAACGATGTCCCCCAAGGTAAGCTCTCCGGTCTCCGGGTCAAAGCAGTCGTCCCGCTCCTCAAGGAAATCAAATTCACCCGGCACAGTATATTCAATCATGGGAAAAGAAAGCACATCCGTAGGCTTTTCGATTCCGCGAAATTCCTTATTCATCTCCTGAATCTGTGTATTCATCGTAAGCAGAAGGCTTACCTGTGCCTCATAAGGGCATTTTACCACATCAAGGGCAGATTCGGCCGCCTTTTCTGCAATCTCCCGGCACTTTAAAGGGAGCGCTAAGTCCCCCTCTTCGTCAAAATAAAGTGTCATGCTCTTCTCCTTTTGTTCCATATTTTCTGAAATCTTATCTCTTTGGGCCGCTCTTACGATTCTTTCGGCCCTCTCTTCCCCGGCTTCGGCCGCGGTTCTCGTACTCCTCGTACGCCTTAACGATCTTCTGCACTAAGGGATGGCGTACCACATCCTTGCTGGTCAGGTTACAGATTGCAATATCGTCAATATTCTTAAGGACAGAAACAGCCACATCGAGTCCGGATACCTGTCCGGCCGGCAAATCCTTCTGGGAAGTATCCCCCGTCACAGCTACCTTTGAGCCGAACCCGATTCTCGTCAGAAACATCTTCATCTGGGCAGGCGTGGTATTCTGGGCCTCGTCTAAGATGATATAGGCATTATCCAACGTCCTTCCTCTCATATACGCAAGGGGCGCCACCTCGATTAACCCCCGCTCCGAATTTTTCAAAAAACTCTCCGCTCCCATAATCTGATACAATGCATCATACAAAGGCCGAAGATATGGGTCAATCTTGCTCTGCAAATCTCCCGGCAGGAAACCTAACTTCTCCCCGGCTTCTATGGCGGGCCTTGTCAATATAATCCTGCCCACCTCGTTGCTGCGAAACGCTGTAATCGCCATGGCCATGGCAAGGTACGTCTTTCCCGTACCTGCAGGCCCTAGTCCAAACACAATCATCCGCCTGCGCAATGCGTCCACATATGCCTTCTGGCCAAGCGTCTTAGGCTTAACAGGCTTTCCCTGCAAAGTATGGCAGATAATATCCCCGTCAATCTCAAGGATACTCTCTTTACTGTCCTCCATAGCAAGGGCAAGAGTATAATCAACATTCTGCTCCTGAATCGTGCTGCCTCTTCTCGACAGACCTACAAGCTGAGCAAGAACCTTTTTCGCCTTCTCCACATTCGCCGCTTCCCCCATAATCTTCACACTCTCGCCCCTTGCGATAAATGTAACATGAAGGGTACGCTCTATCTTCTTCGCAAAAACATCAAACTGGCCGAACACATTTGCCTCATGCTCAGCCGGAATGTCGATGACTGCCTCCATCAATCCCATCCGCTATTCTCCTGTCTCGTCTTGTTCTTCGATTACCGGAATCTCCAGTAATTGAGATTGGGTCAAGGTTCCGATGGGCGTTAAGACTGTAAGTCTGCCTTTCGCCTCAGCTTTTTCTGACCCTGTGTATATTTTAACATTATTCTCAATAATTTCTACCCCCTTTTTATCCAAATCTTTACAATATCGCTGAAAAGTTGTGCTTAATATCCTTTGAATCTCCTTTTTTGAGTATTTTTTCTCCAA
>CATLIP010000033.1 GCA_949957035.1 uncultured Lachnospiraceae bacterium | reverse complement strand
AGAAAACGGCGAATCCTGCCTTGAGGTATCCTATGACAATGGAAAAGCAGACGTCTATTCGGCCAAGGATGGCAGCCTGCTTCGAGAGGAGAAAAAAGAAATATCGGCAGAAGATTTGGACGAGGAATTTTTGATTGATAATTTGCGGATTGAGTCGCCCCTTCATGGAACTCCCGCAGTATATGACGCGAAGACAGGAAAGCAGATTTCAAGGCTTAAGGAAGATACCTATCTTACTTATGTGGAAAAAGCAGGGGGTTATATAGTAGCCCAGTACATTACGGCAGACGGATATCGCTGTGGCCAGTTGTTAAATACAGAGTGCGAGGTGTTGGCAGAACTGCCCTGTCTGTGTGATGTGGATGGAGAGCGGTTAATCTTTGATTATCCGTCAGGAAGTATTCGTGAGTCCGGGATTTATGATGTAGAAGAGCTTAAGGATTTAGCTGCGACAAAATAAGAAAGGAGCCGTCATTTTTCGACAACTCCAGACAGAGCTAAACACCGGAAACATCTCCAATCCTTAGCATTTAGAATTTTATATCAGTTTTAGAAAATGCAGCAACGCTTCATATTGCTGTGGGCTCAGCTTTGCGGCGTGATGCAGCAGTTGCCGCTGCTGCTCATTAATAAGAATCACATTATCACCATCTTCGAGAAAAAATTGAGATAATGTGATTCCAAACGCATCGCATATTTTCGTGAGAGAAGGAATAGTGGGAAGCATATTTTTTCGGTACCATGAAGAAATAGTTGACTGTGTTAATCCGGATTTTTCAGCCAATTGATATTCTGTCCAATTACGTTCCATGCGAAACTGAGTTATTTTATCTAATATATCCATAGTTAGCCTCACCTCCAGAAATGAATATATATTTGAATTATACGGGAATTAATATTGCAACTTACTGTGATAAAGCGTATAATAAAAACGATAATAAGTATTAAAGAGGTAATCTGATGAGAATAAGATTAGCGATTTACGATTCTAATATAGAGTTTATGAGCAGACTCTCCAAAATATTCCAACAAAAATATGCGGATAAGATAGATTTGTCTATGTTCACCACTGAAGACGCTTTGTATGGGAAACTCAAAGAGGCGCATACGGACATGGCGCTGTTTGACCAGTCGGTCAAGATTAGGCCGGAGCAGATTCCGGAAGGAATGGTGGCAGGGTATTTCAGTCACATACCGGATGTGGAGGAGGTCGATGGATATCCCGCCATCTGCAAATATCAGAAAGCCGAAACGATTTATAAGATGATTCTTGGATTGTGCGCGGAAGGTTCATCGGAGATAAAGTTAAAAAAAGGCGAAGGAGACTTAAGGATTGTCCTGTTTACGTCTGTCCAGGGCGGCAGCGGGACTTCGACGGCAGCAGCGGCATACGCATTGAGACGGGCAGAAGAAAAGAAGAAGATCTTCTATCTTAATCTTCAGAAATTCGGAGATACTCTGCTCTTTTTCAGCGGAGAAGGAAAACAGAGTTTTTCGGATGTGATTTATGCATTGAAGAGCAGGAAAGGGAATCTTCTGATGAAGATAGAAAGCGCGGCGGAATGTGACCCGTCGGGGGTGGAGTTTTTTCACTCATGCAGAAATGCGTACGATATGTTTGAATTGACGGATGGAGAGATAGAGCTTTTAATTCAAGGATTTTTGCAGAATGACAGATATGAAGAGCTGGTGATAGATCTTTCCGGTGAATTGACAGAGCGGATGATTATGCTGATGAAGGATTATGCAGAGAAGATTGTCTATGTGGCGGACGTAAACGAGGCAGGAAAGGGAAAGTTTGAACGTTTTTGTGAAGTAATACTTGTATTGGAACAGATGCATGGATGTGATATTTTGAGTAAAATACGTCTTGTTTATAATCGGTACAGTACAAAGGTTCATATCCCTGATGAAACCTCAGCCGTTTTGACGGCGGGCAGTATCAACCGGTTTCAGGGAATTACCGGCAAAGAGTTGGTGAGAGAAATTGCAAGGGCGCCCTTTTTAGACTTGATTTAGCGGCGGGAGAAAAGGATGACGGAAGAGAAGAAATCCCAGATAATAAGGAAACTGAAAAAAAGTGTTTTTGAACAATACAGTCTTAATACAATGGATAATAACACTTTGGAAGAAGTGATTATGCAGGTAATTTCCCATGAAGTTAAGGACGAGTATATTACTATCGGGGAGCGTGTGGATATTTCGGAGCGGATTTTCAATTCCATCCGCGGGTTGGGGATTCTGGATTCCATTATCAAAGATGAGCAGATTACAGAGGTTATGATTAACGGGCCTAAGGATATTTTTGTGGAGAAGGCAGGAGTATTGACCAGGCTTGAGCAGACATTTGATGATGAAAGACAGTTGGAGGATATCGTTCAGAAGATTGTAGGACAGGCGGGGCGGGAAGTAAATCAGGCGAATCCAATCGTAGATACAAGACTGCCGGACGGTTCCCGTGTTAATGTGGTGCTTCCGCCGATTTCATTGAATGGCGCGACGGTTACCATCCGTAAATTTTCAAAGACGCCTATGACCGTACAGCAGCTACTAAAGTACGGCTCCATTACGAAAGAGGCTGCACATGTATTGGAGCTTCTTGTGAAGGCAAAGTACAATATTTTCATATCAGGCGGTACGGGCTCCGGAAAGACCACATTTTTGAATGCGGTATCACATTTTATTCCCCATGATGAACGTGTGATTACCATAGAAGATTCGGCTGAGCTTCAAATAGAGGGAATTGACAATCTGGTAAGAATGGAAACCAGAAACGCAAATGCGTCAGGGAGCGGTGCGATTACCATACGCGACTTGATCAAATCCTCTCTGAGAATGAGACCGGAGCGTATTGTGGTAGGCGAGGTCCGCGGCGGCGAGGCGCTGGATATGCTCCAGGCTATGAATACGGGACATGACGGTTCTTTAAGCACCGGTCATGCCAACAGTACAACCGATATGTTAAGCCGTCTGGAAACCATGGTACTGCAAGGATCCGAGGGGCTTCCTCTGGAAGCCGTCCGTCAGCAGATAGCCTCGGCTGTGGATATTATCATCCATCTGTCCAGGCTTCGGGATAAGACCAGAAAGACTATGGAGATTAGTGAGATAACAGGGTATGAAGACGGCAGGATACAGGTGAATCCAATATACCGGTTTATGGAAGATGAACATTCCACGTTGGAAAAGGTGTCCGGAAGGCTGGTACGCACAGAGAATCCGTTTCAGAATGATTATAAACTGAGATTATCAGGAATTAATGAGGTTATATAGCTATGGGGCGAAAGAAAAAAGAGATAGAGAAGTACGTGGAAATGCGGGGGATTTTGGGCAATGGAAAAGATTATCATGTCTATCATATGACAAAGAAGGACTTACTGATTGCCTGGGTATTGGGATTTGCGGCGGCGTTTGGCGTACTGTTTGCGTTTTTTAACAACTTGATTGTATCCGCCGCAGGCGGGCTGGTATGCGGGAAGATACTGCCGAAGCACTATCGCGAATATAAAAGAAAGAAACAGCTCAATGAACTGCGTACACAGTTCAAGGATTTGCTGGAGTCGCTGACCTCATCCTATTCCGCGGGACAGAATACGGTTGAGGCATTTGAAGACGCTTCAGGCGATATGGTATCTATCTATGGGGAAGAGGCGGATATTGTCCGGGAAGTGCAGATTATCTGCACCGGTCTGAAAAATAATATCAATATAGAAGAGCTTTTGCTTGATTTCGCAAGAAGGAGCAATCTGGATGATATTATGAGCTTTGCAAACGTATTCGAAATCTGTAACCGCCAAGGAAGCGATTTGAAGAGAATCGTATCAGATACGAGGGAGATTATTAACGATAAGATAGAGGTAGAGATGGAGATTGAGACTATGATTTCCGGTTCCAAGAATGAGCTGAACATTATGATGGTGATGCCCGTAATCGTGGTAGTGATGCTAAGAGGATTGGGAAGTGGAATGGCGGGGGCGAATACGGTCTTCTCTGTTTTTATAAAGCTTCTCTGTATAGGCCTATTTATAATGGCGTATGTAATGGGAAGAAAGATGATAGATATCAAGATATAGGGTGGGAAGGATATGGATACAGGCAGAATCGTCATACTGGTATTTGCAACGGGGCTGGTACTTGTATGGAGCATACTGGCATTAAGATACGAGAGCGCTTATGAGTCGATCATACAGACGATTGACCCTAAGAAGTATAAGTATCCGGAGTTGTTCTGCGTAGGACTTGCGCTGATGAACATCTTAAGGATAAACAGTAAGAGCAAAAACGCAAGAAAAAGAATCAAAGAAATTGCCGAAGTACAGGGAAAGAGATATGCGGAGTACTATTATTACGTAATCAACGGGGCAAAATGGACCTACGGGTTTACGGCGCTTGTAATGTTGGTACTGCTGGGGGCTTTGGGCAATTCATTTATGGCGGTACTTATGGGAATCGTTCTGGCCGGTCTGCTCATGTGGTATGTGGAAGAGCTGATGAATGACAAGCTGGAAGAGCGGCGGGATGAACTGTTGGCAGATATGCCCCAGATGCTCTCAAAGCTGACGCTGCTTGTCAATTCCGGAATGGTCGTGCGCGAGGCATGGAAGAAGGTTTCTGACGGAGGAGAAAGAGCTCTTTATAAGGAAATGCAGGCCACAGTGCTGGAGGTGCAAAACGGGGTTGCAGAGTTAGAGGCATATAGGAATTTTGCCGAGAGATGTTCAATTAAGCAGATTCGCAGGTTTACTTCTACGATGATTCAGAATATGCAGAAGGGCAACGCAGAGATGTCTTATTTTCTGAAAGAATTGTCAGACGAGATGTGGGAGGAAAAGAAGCATCTGGTGAAGCGAAAGGGAGAGGCGGCGAAATCAAAACTGTTAATACCTACAACCATGATTTTTATCGGCATTCTGATTATGGTTATGGCGCCGGCATTTATGGGAATGAATCTGTAAGCAAATGGGAAACCAGTTGACTTAAAATATATGAAAAGAAGGAGAAGGAACAATGAGAGAAAAGTTAGAGAATGTACGCTGGACGTGGGAGATGAATGTAACGGACAGGTTAGAGAGTGCATATTGGATGTGGAAGGATAAGTTTATCACGAAGTTTGCAGAGGACGAGGCGGGGGACTCCAATATGGTGGCCGTTATTGTACTTATTGTGATTATAATCGCGGTGGCCGGAATCTTTCGGACTTCGTTGATGGAAGCTGTGACAAAAATTATGGAAAAGTTAATGGAATTTATAGGGTAGAATCAATAATCATATGAAAATACAAAAAAATGAAAACGGCGCCATTATGGTTGAAGCGGCGCTCTATATGCCGCTGGTTCTTTGTACTGTGATGGCGCTCATTTATCTTGCTGTATTCAATATGCAGGAATATATGTTAATGTATCAGGCTCAGAAGGTGGCGGCGGTGGCGTCAAGGGAAGAGGCATACTTAGGCTACGAGGAATTTGGCATGGGAGACGGTAAGGAGATTGATTTTTCATGGGAAGATGGAAGCGTCCCGTCTGAGAATGAAATAACTTCTTATTATAAAGCTTACCATATAAGGCTTACGGATTTGTATCGGGGAATCAGCAGATTTGCATCAGGTGATTCAAGGTCAGACTATGCTTCTCGGTTTGCAGACGCGGCGGGCGAGTCTGCTTTGATTGTACTTGGGACAATCAGTACGCCTGAAATTGAGATTGACAGAGGATTTTTGGGAACGGAGATCCAAGTAACGATTACCCATTCTCTGCCAATCCCGGGAGTTCTAAGATATCTGGATTATAAGGGAAGTACGACCATAAAAGCGGCAGCCTACAGTTATTCCGTCAATCCCGGTGAATTTGTCCGGAGCGTAGACTTGGCGGCGGATTTTATTGATTATGTGATGAAGAAATTAGGACTTGCGGACAGTTATAATGAGTTTTTGGAGAAAACCTATAAAATTCTCGATGTGATACTGTGACGGGCAGGGAGGAAAGAAGTTGAATATTTTTTATAAAAGTAAGGGAACTATATCTGTATTTTTAACGCTGATACTTCTTCCTGTACTGCTGATAGGAGGTCTTACCACAGATGCTTCCCGTATCTATATGTCGAAAGCTGTGATTTCGGACGCCGGAGAGATGACGATGAACGCGGCGCTGGCCCAATATAATGAGAAGCTGCATGACGAGTATGGGCTGTTGGTGATGAATCAGGCGCCGGCGTCTATGAAACAGAATTTAGAGAAATATTTTCATGCGTCCTTGAATGGAACCGGCATATCAGGAGCCGGGGATTATGATAGGATTCTGGATTTGACAGCCAAAAGCTTTGAGGCTCTTAACGTTGCAGGTTCGGAGATTTATCACACAGAGGTTGAGAAGCAGCAGATTCTGGAGTATATGAAGTACCGGGCTCCTGTGTGTCTGACGGAACTGGTAGTGGAAAAAATCAAAGAACTGAAAGATACAAAGCTGATGGCGGAGGCCATGGAAGCGGAGATGGATTTCGGCGTGGCCATGGAAGAATGTCAGGATGCTTTTCAGGAGGCGAAGGAGGCGCTGGATGTTCTGAATGAGAAGGTTCATTCTTTTCATGAAAGCGATGTGGAGCGAGAGCTGGCGAATACAGAAAAAGAGTATAAAGAAGACGTGTCCAGAAGTTTATTAATGTGGGCGGCCGCTCAAAATTACCGGGATAAGCTGTCCCAGTCTCAGCCAGATATGCGTGAATCGGTGAAAATGTTTGTCTATCTGGCCAAAACAGTGAATCTTTCGGCGCCCTGCGAGCAGAGGACATATGACGGTTATATCAGTTGTATGTATTACAAGAATACCATAGAGTCGTTAGGGGGGATAGACAGGCTTCTTAGGGATTATGATGAAGAACAGGCAGAAGATGGGACGGAAGACGCGGATAGCGGAGAAAAGGAAAGTATAGACAGACAAGAGTTAGAAGAGCTGGTAAGAGAGTATCAAACACAATTAGAACGGATTGGAGGATATCCCAATACCTTGCTCACTATCGCCAAAGAGAAAGTCGAAAGTCATTCCAATGCATTAAGTATGTATTGGAATATTGCTAAGTCGGCAGAGGACGCGTCAAAGACAGCAAATAATAAGTTAAAAAAAGTAGAAGAAAAGATAAAGGCGGCGAAGGGCAAATTCTCCGTATGGGAAAGTAAGAACAGTGATTTAAAAGCAGCAGGGAAAGATACGCAAGGGATGGATAAAGAGGTAGCAGACTACAGCCGTTTTTTCTCGGAAACAGGGGAATCTGATTTAAAAGAGTTAGAGGAACTTATGACCGCCATACAGCAGGACCAGAAGTTTTTTAAAGAATGGAAGGAGACGCTTGAAAAGGAGAAGTTTTTTAAGCAGTCCATTGCAAAGGTACAGCCGGGTACACAGACAGAAAAGTATAAGAGTAAGGCAAAATCCTTTGTCTCCGGAGTGGAGGCAAGATATTCTGACTTAGAAAGAGTGAGGAGAGAATATACTTCTAACTATGAGCACCTTCCGGGGGCTTACAGCTATGTAAGGATACCGATTGAGGGCAAGCACTTTTATATCAAGCTTAAGGAGTACTGTGAGGAGAATCAGAGCGGGGAATCACAGCAGAAAAAGGATGAAGCGAATCACCGATTGGAGCAGAGTAAACAGGCGGGAGAAGAGGCCGGCAAAGAAGAAGGCTATCCTGCCTTTAACTGGGCCGATATGGGAGAGAGGCCTTCTGCCCGGGCGGAGGGCAGCGCTTCTCAGGCTGGGGATAAGCTGACAGACCTGAACGCAGACGGCGGCGTAGACCGAAACCGGAAGAATGTGGTCTCAAAGTTTAAAGAATCCATCCAAGAGGCAGCCTCCTTTTTGGACGCCGTAAACCGGATTGTGGAGAAGGGGCTTGAGAATCTGTATATTGCCGAGTATGCGATGCAGATGTTCTCCTATTATACGGTAGATATGGAGGACGGACAGCCCAGAGACGAGAAAGATATTGTCAGTATCAGCGGCTATACGCTGAAAGAGCCGAACCATAAGGCGTACCGGGCGGAAGGGGAATACATCTTATGGGGAAAAGACGGGTCCCAGACGAATGTCAAGAATACGGTTATGATGATTTTTGGAATACGAATGCTGCTTAATTCGTTTTTTGCGCTTACCAATCACACGATAAATGATGCGGCGGAAGCAGCCGCTCTTGCCATTACGGGAGCCGCCCCTTATCTGAAGCCAATCGTAAAGGTTATTATCAAACTTGGCTTTGCAGGGGTGGAGGCTTTTGACGATATATCAAAGATTAAGAAAGGATATGGAATTGCTATCTTCAAAAATCCGAAAACCTGGGCTACCTTTCCGACAGACAACGGGAAGACTGGGGATAATACAGAAGGGGTGACATTTGATTACTCGGAATATCTGCGGGTGTTTCTGAATGTGTCCCTGGTGGCCGGAAATGAGGTGGGTATCCTTGGGCGGATTGCCGATTGTATTCAGGTGAATACGCCGGATATGGATTTGCTTCAAGGGTATACGATGATATCCGTTCAGGCGAAGGTCAGTTCCAGGACGACGTTTATGCGGAAGGTTTCAGATTTGGGCGGAAACGGCGCGTGGGGGTTTTCGGATGATACATATACCGTTTCTTATCAGAGCATATTGGGTTATTGAGGAGCCGAAGATGTTGTTAAAGAGGGAATTATTTTTTAATGGTGTTTTTAATAAGAAGAGGAAAGAGGATTCAAAAGGTTCCCTGACTGTAGAGGCTCTTTTGTTTTTGATTCCGTTTATTATGGCTTTTTGCACGTTGATAAACGCCGCGAGGTTCGTTCAGGCGGAAATGCTAATCCACCATGCGGTAACGCAGACGGGAAAGCAGATTTCAACCTATAGCTATGTGCTGACCAAAGCGGGAATTAGTGAAAGAATGCAGAAGACAAACGGCAAAAGCGAGGAGTTTGTGGTGACGGTAGAGGAGGCGGCCGGTTCAGTGGAGGGATTTATCAATGCCGTAAGCGATATGAACGCTCTGGCAGAAGGCGCGTTCAGTCTGGCAAAGAGTAAGGGAGAACAGGCAGTTATGACAGAGATTGTAGGCAGGCTGACGGAGGAAAATATCAAGAATGAGCTTTCTCTTATGTCGGATAACCCGGACGAGTTTTTGGAGAATATTGGAATAGTCGGCGGGATGGCGGGACTGGATTTTTCTAAGTCTGAATGGATTTCCAATACAGAAGGGAAGGGGAATATTCAGATTGTGGTTACTTACACGATGAAAAATATCCTTTTTCCGGACTTTGATTTCGGACAGCATGAGTTCTGCCAATGTGCGTCTACTTTAACCTGGTAGAGATAGTGCGTCTGCTTTAATCCGGCGCAAGAGGCGAGGGAAAGAAGGATGGAAAAAGCATGGAGCGAAATACAGTATGGTTGATAGAAAAATGGCAGGATAAAAAGTTCAGGATATTTTTCGTCCTTACTCTGGGAGCGGCGATTGCTCTTGCGGCAGAAGGATGGGCGTTTTCCTATCATATATGGAAGATTTGCCGTTATCTGATTTTAGTCATGGCATTGTTTCTGATTGCGTGGATAGACCTGGAGAGTAAACGCATACCCAATAAGATTTTAAAAATATTGTTGGCAGTAAGAGGAATTATCCTTATCCCGGAATGGCTGACTTTCCCGGAACTCGGAACTGCTATGGTGGTTTCGGCAGTCTCAGGGGCGGTGATAGGAGGCGGAATCTTCCTGCTTGCACATTTTATTTCCAAAGGCGGCGTGGGAATGGGAGATGTGAAACTGTTTGCAGTAATCGGGCTCTATTTAGGAAGCGGCAGCATTATGGCGGCAGCATTTCTGTCTGTCATGGCGGGTGCGGTTTACAGCGCCATAATGCTTTTTCTAAAGAAAATAAAATTAAAGGAGGAGATACCGTTTGCCCCATTCATTTTAGTCGGAACAATACTGACAATGGCGCTTGGTATGTAATCTACAGATGAAGAAATATATGATACTTATGTTTGCGGTTTTGCTGGGGCTGTCCTGGTATTCGGCAATCTCAGATATGGTGAACCGCCCGAAAAATGCGAAAGCCCATATTCAAAAGGCCGCTGAGCTGGAAGAGAAGGGAATCTATGTTGACGCGGTACTTGAATATGAACAGGCGTTAGAATATTACCCGGATGATGCGGACGTCCGGGTAAAGATGGCTAAGGCGTATCTAAACAGTGGGAACAGCAGTAAGTTTACATCTGTCTGTGCGAAAACGGCTGAAGCATATCAGGAGCAGACAGAGGCCTTAGACCTGCTGATGGAGTATTATCTGGAGAACGACTATGAAAATAAAGCGGTAAAATATCTGGAAGGCTTTGTTAAATCCTATCCCGATAATGAAAACGCGAAGGAATGGTTTGCGAAGCTTAAGGGAAGTTACAGGGAACTGTATTGTTATTATGAGGAGATGAGCGAGATTGTCCATGATTCTATGGTGGTGAAAAAAGACGGACTCTATGGGATTACGGATGCAAAGGGACAGGAGATCATTGCCTGTGAGTATAAGGAAATACATCCGTTTTCAGAGGATGGTTTTGCATTGGCAATGAATGAGGATGGCTCGTACATTTACATAGATGAGGACGGGCAGACGCGGAAAGCGCCGGACGGGGATTATAAGGAGCTGGGAATGATTAGTTCTGAGCGTACGGCTGCATGTAAGAATGGAAAATACGGTTATCTCGATGAAAATATGGAGCCTGCAGGTGAATTTTCGTGGGACGGGCTTACCGGGATTACAGGAACTACAGGAGCGGGAGTGAAAGACGGAAAATGGTTTCTGGTAAATAAAGAGGGGAAAGCGAAGAGTGATGAGAAGTACAGTGATATTATTGTGGATGGGAATGGATTTTGTGCGGACCAAAAAAGTATTTTTGTGAAAGAAAAGAAGGGCTATCATCTGATTAATACGAAAGGGAAACGGAAGGGGAAGCTCTCGTTTGATGATGCTAAGGCATTTACAGAGGAGGGATATGCCGCCGTCTGCCGGGACGGAAAATGGGGATTTGTGGATACGGACGGAGAATTGGCCGTTCATTACACCTATGAGGATGCAGAATCCTTTTCTAACGGTTTGGCGGCGGTCTGTGCAGATGGAAAATGGGGTTATATCGATACGGATGGAAATATGATAATTACTCCACGATTCGCTGCCGCGACGCGTTTTTCTAAAGCGGGAACAGCGGCTGTGCAGGTCGAGGAAGACGGGGAAAAGGTTTGGAAATTGATTCAGTTAAATATTTTTTCGTAGAATCTGAGGAAAAGTAAGAGAAAGAGGGATAGGAGCGGAATGTGTTCATTTACATATGAGGAACAGGGCGATAAGAGATATCTGGTATACGAGAAGAGGGCGGACGACCGTATGGACAATACGGCGTTGGAAATGATTTCCATTAATAAAATTGAGGGGCTTGCAGCGTCAAGCCATATGCAGATTGACGACTGTTTTTATATCAAATATGATGTTACGGGGCTTATTACTCTCAGGGAGTATTTCCGGAAACCGGTAAATCGGAATACGTTTTTTACGATTTTTGAAGGGATTCTGGATGGGGCGATGTTGGCGGAGGAGTATATGCTGGCATTGACCTCTTATGTATGGAATTTGGATTATATGTATGTGGATTCGTTTGAAAAAAAGATTTCTATGATCGTGCTTCCCATTGTGAGAAGCGGGGTCCCTCTTGAAAAATTCTTTAAACAGCTTATTTTTGAAGTACAATATGATTCGACGGAAGACTGCAGTTATGTCGCGAAGCTGTCCAATCTGCTGGGAAGTATGAATCCCTTTTCAATCAGCGCGTTGAAAGGTGAGCTTGCGCAGTTTAAAAAGATAAAGGCTGTCAGGACAGAAGATGTGAAGAAATCAGGAGCGCAGGCGGATCCGCAGGTACATTCTGTGCAGACAGATTTACAGAAAAACAGGCAAGAACGTCAGACAGGGGGAGAAGAAAGGCAGCAGAATACGGCTGGCAGGCTGAATATTTTTAAACGGGGAAAGGCGTTAGCTCCGGAGAAAAAGCAATATCTTGATATTATATATTCAGATGAGGAAGATGCAGAGCCTAAGAAAGGGAAGACGGGCTTATTTTCTAAAAAAGATAAGGCGGAAAAGGCAGAAAAAGAAAAGAAAAAGAAGGAAGAGAAGAAAGGGTTCTGGGGAAAATGGAAAAAGGAGCCGGGGACTATTCCGGAAATGGAGGAAATGCTTGCCGGAATCCGTGAGCATGATTCTCTGCCGGAGGCTTGCTCGAATCAAAGTGTATCGATTCCGGTACAGAATGTTGAGCTGAACCGAGTTCCGGTTAAGCTGCCGGAAGTTGGAGAAACTGTGTATATGGATGCGGAAGACGACGACGCTACGGTTCTGATGGAGAACGCCGCGCCGGAACCGGAATTTATGCTGACTCGTATCAGCACGAACGAAAGTTTTAAGATTGTCGGAACGGGCGTAAGAATCGGTAGAAATCCCTCTACGACCGAGATATGTATTGCAGGAAATAAATGTGTGGGGAGAGTCCATGCGATTTTATATGTGCAGGACGGACAGGTATTTATTGCAGATAACCATTCGAAGAATAGGACCTTCGTGGATGGTACGCTCCTAAAGCCGGAGGATGCTCCATGTCAGCTGAACTCCGGATCGAGAATCCGGCTGGGGGATGAAGAATTAGAGTTCTGGATACAAGAGTAATGGAAGGGTTTGGGATGAAGTATTTACTGGCAAGCTATACGAATAAGGGGAGGAGAAAAGCAGTCAATCAGGACGCATTGCTGGTTCGTCGGGTGAAGCGGCAGGAGCTGGAGGCTGTTCTTACGGTAATCTGTGACGGAATGGGCGGTTTGGAATGTGGCGAAGTCGCAAGTGAGGAAGTAATTCACTCATTTGACATATGGTTTCGTGAGAATTTTCAGGTGTTGGCAGACCGGGAAGAATTTGAAGATGAATTATACGATTCGTGGGAAATGCTTTTTCAGAAGGTTCACCGGAAAATAAAAGAGTATGGGAAGCTTCGGGGGATACGGCTCGGGACGACGGCTACGGCAATGTTGTTATGGCAGGAGCGTTTTTATATTGCTCATGTGGGGGATTGCCGGATTTATGAGATAAAAGAGCGGATCAGACGGTTGACGAAGGACCAGGTTCAAGGTGAATTAAGAAGAAAGGACGGGGCGCATATCTTGCTGCAGGGAGTGGGAGCCTCTCAGACACTTAGACCGGTGTATCATAGCGGAGAAGTGGAGGAGGACGCGGTTTATCTGTTATGTACGGACGGAGTCCGGCATAAGGTGAGTGAACAGGAGCTTTGGCAGGCGTTTGCTCCGGGAGAGATGGCGGATGAAGCGAAGATGAGGCGGCGAGGGGAAGGGGTCGCGGAAGTGGTTATGGAGAGAGGGGAGAAAG
>CATLIP010000032.1 GCA_949957035.1 uncultured Lachnospiraceae bacterium | reverse complement strand
GGTCGCCACGAAAAAGAAGTCTTTCCCGTGATTGGCCTCATAGATAAAGTCCTTAAGAGGCTTACTGGTATAATGTGAATAGTCCCCATAAACAGCGACCTTCACATGATAATTAATAAACTTCTGAAGAATCTCACCCGCTATGCCTGTACTAAGGATGAAGAACTCCTCGCAAATAATATTCTTATCTATTACTATGTTTTCTGCATTTGTCTCATACTTAACGGTCATTGCCAGGTCTAAAGCTGACTGTGTATCAGTAATCACCGTCTCGTCACTGGAAACAACTGCAAGATTAATTCCATTTCTAGTCAAATGTTCAATATTCATAATCATAACTCCTAACTTCATTTGCAGTACAAATTCCAGTTAAGAATAGATACTAACACAGTCTTACCTGTCTGTCAAGCAAAAATACTTTACGGAGGCATTACGGAAACATTTCGAAAACAAAGCTCCCCTCAAAACTGCAGCGACATCTGCTCCATCCTGTAAGGTCTTTTATACTGGCTGACAATATCATCCATACGATACAAAATCTTTCTTTTCCCGCACTCTTCCGCAAAATATCCCCACAGCTTTCGTGCCTGCGGGCTCCTGCACTCATAGTACTCCCCAAATCTTTTCTGATAGGCTTCCACCAACCTTTTGCCCGGGAATAATTCATTCAATTTCTGATAATACCATACCCTCTGGTTTCCCCTAAGCGTCACTCCAAAGGCAGGATAGATATATCTTGCCCCCGCATCTTCTGCCCTTCGGACAATCTCTCCCACATTGTCCAGATTATCCTCAATAAAAGGCAGAACCGGCATAAGCAGGATACCCGCATAAAGTCCTGCTTTGGAAAGCCGTTCAATCAGCCGGAACCGCTCCGTGGGGCGCGATACCCGAGGCTCTATCTTCGCCGCAAGCTCATCATCAGCGGTCGTCACCGTTATTTTAAGAATAACAGGCGAATGTTCTGCAATCCCCTGCAATATATCGATATCCCGCTCCAAAAGCGAACTCTTCGTCGCAATAGCCGCACCAAATTCAAACGCATCGCACAACTCTAACCCATGGCGGGTAAGCTCAAGCTCCCGCTCAAAGGGATTATAGGGGTCGCTCATCGCCCCTGTCCCGACTACGCCGCTCCTCGTCTTCCTGCGCAGGTCGTCCCGGATAATTTTCAGAGCATTCTCCTTTGCCCTTACCTTGTCGAAATGCTCCACCCCGTAACAGTCTGAACGGCTGTCACAGTAAATACATCCATGGCTGCAGCCCTTGTAAATATTCATGTTATAATCAATACCGAACCAATTAGCCGGAGCCTTCACTTTCGTCACGATTGTCTTTGCGGGTATGTACTCCATCCAAAATACCTCCGAATCTCCATCCATTTACCTGCCATTCTATCATGAGAGCCGGGAAAACACAAATTATTCCGGATATTCATGCAGAAGAATCGGAAAAACACAAATTATTCCAGATATTCAAGCAGCAAATCCAGATACTTCTTATCCGTCCAGTCGTCTTTTTGCCCTACTGCGCTCATCAGCCCCGCCATCCATGGTTCGTAGGAGGAAGGTTCTCTTTTCGCTATGGATTTCTGCAGCATTTTACACATAGTCCTGTCGATTAACGTCATTTTATCCATGTCCCAGGCTCCCCGCCCATAGAACAAAGGGATACTTTCTAATCCGTTTTTCAAATTATGCCGCTTTAATTCCTGAAATGATTTTTCATCATAAGGGGCTGCGCCCACGCATAATATGGCGATTCTCTTATCTCTTAGCCTGCTGAAATTCTTCTTCATAAATGACAGTCCCGCAATGCCGGAAGCATATATTCCGCCGCAAAGGACGATGGTTTTATACTGTGCAGCCAGATCCAATGAGGCTTCTTTTGTCTTGACGCAATCATAACCCGTCATTTCCCTCAGCCACTTTGCGTATTTCTGTGTTGCTCCGTATTTTGATTGATATATAATAATTCCTTTTTTCATGACTGTCCCCTTTCTAAGTCCAATGCTTTTCAGTCCAACGCTTTTGAATCCAACGCATGTCTTAAAAATGCTTCATAAGCAATCTCCTGCTGCTTATAGATTTCATCCGCCGAAATTCCCGGCGTCGTCACTGAAAAAACAGTGCCGATTCCAATGGTATAAATCAGCATATTCAAATGCAATCTTCTCGCCTGTGATACGCTGATTTTTAATTCATCTGCAATCTTCTCTGCCACATGAGGGCTGGCTTCCTGTTCATACAAATCATTCAGTGAAGAAATTCCGGTTCTCTGATGTAGAACGAATATTTTGAACAAAAAGGGTTCTTCTTTCGCCAGACGGATATACGCCCTTCCTGTACTGGCAAACAAGTTTTCTTTGTCAATATGCTCACTTATATACTGTCTTATGAAAATGTCAGCCTGTTCCACCACGTCTGCACGCAGACCATCCATATTCTTGCAATAGCTGTAGATTGGCTGGACAGAACAGCCTATTTTGTCTGCAATATTTTTTACCATGACCTGCTCCATACCGCTGCTTCTCGCTATTTCAAAAGCGGCGTTTACAACCATTTCCTTCGTAATTCTTTGTTTTGGCATGATTCCTCCTATATATAATTCAGTTATATAAATCATTTATATAACTGAATTATATACTTGTTTCCCTCTTTCGTCAATATCATTTTTGTTACGCTTACTTCCTTATTCTTAATTCCTTCCCTAATAAGTCTCCATGAAATTCCAAATCATGACACACAGTTGTCCTGATTCATTTGCTAGAATATCCCCATAAACAGAAAGGAGATTTGTTTCTATGAAGTACGAAATTGTAACATTGAATGAAAAAATAGCTGTGGGGATTTCAGCGCGGACAAACAACCTCTCCCCTGATATGGGAGCCGTAATCGGCGGGCTTTGGAAACGATTTTATCAAGAGGGCGTCTACGCCTCTATTCCAGAAAAGACGGACGGAAAAGCGCTGGGGATTTATACAGACTATGCAGGCGACGAAAAATCTGATTACACCGCAATCGTTGCCTGTGAAGCGGCACATGAGCCCGAGGAAGGGGAATATACGGTCTGCCGGATTCCGGCCGGCAGATATGCGAAGTTTGTTATCCATGGGGATATGGTACAGGCAGTTGCGGCGGCATGGCAGGAAATCTGGCAGATGAATCTTCCCAGAACTTTTCAGTGCGATTTTGAGGAATATCAAGACGACAGCATGGAACATGCGGAAATCCACATTTACGTGGGACTATTGGAAAATGAGAACCTGAACGGAGACGCAAAGACTATGATTGAATCAAGATGCGGAATTTTGTGCAGCGAATGTACCTATCGCGAACAAATGAACTGTGAGGGCTGCGTACATATTCAAAAGCCGTTCTGGGGCGACAACTGTCCTGTGAAATCTTGCTGCGAGACAAAGACAAAAGAGCATTGCGGAAACTGTGAGAATTTCCCCTGCGGCCTGCTGAACCAGTTTGCTTATGATGAAAAACAGGGGGACGGCGGAAAACGGATTGAACAGTGCAAAATCTGGAAGGGATAACACCGCATTTTCCCTAAAACTACATATGGGCCGGGAGCTTAACAAATGCTTCCGACCCATCATAATGAATATATATTATTTCTACATACCCTCTTTCCTCCGAATACTAATGGCCGTCCCCACTGCCCCCGGCCCGGTATGGCTTCCAATGCTGAATGACAAAGGATTATAATAAACGGCTGCTTCCGGGAATGCCTCCTTCAGCGTAGCCGTCCACTCCTGCGCCTCTTCCTCACTGAGTCCGGAACCCGCAGCGCCGACTACAACACGGCTCATTTCCACATCTTTAAACCGAGTCTCCAAATCCTGTTTCACCGCCTCCAACATCTTATGTTTTCCCTTCTTCATTCCCCTGACCTTGGCAAATGCATCCAACCTCTCACCCTGTATCGTAAGCACAGGTTTAATATTCAGTACCGCGCCAAGAGCCGCGCCTGCCGGTGTAATCCTGCCTCCCTTTTTCAAAAATTCCAAAGTATCTACGGTTATATAAATACAGGATTCATACGCTCTGTCTTCCAACTCTTTTTTAATTTCTTTTGCCGAAAAACCCTTGTCCGCAAGCCCTTTTGCCTCCAGCACCGACTCTCTTAATGTCACTGATATTCTGTGATTGTCCACTACCTGCACCTTTCCGGAATAATCCGCCGCAAGTCCGGCAGCCGACTCATATGAATTACTCAATCCACTGGACATAGGGATATGTACAATCTCCTCATATCCGCTTGCCAGAATCTCATCCCACATCCCCATTACTTCTCCGGGAGACGGCTGGGAAGTAGATACATCTTTTCCTCCCGTAAGGCTTTGGTAAAACATTTCCTGAGTGAGGTCTATTCCCTCATAACAGGTTACCCCATCAATGATTACCGGCATGGGAAGTGAAAATATCCCTAATCCTTCTGCTTCACTCTTTGAAATTCCGCTGTTACTGTCTGTCATAATCGCTGTTTTCATATCGCAATTCCTCCTAAACTCTTATTCTATAAAGTGCGAAAAGTAATGCACCAGTACTGTGTCATGCCGCGATGACAGTCCGCCACTTGCAATATCACTCCCAATTCTTTATAATCAAGTGTATCCTTCCATTCGAAACATATGGATGGATTTCGTACAACAATGTGTGACAAATTGTAACACTTTAAAAAATAAATTTCAATATACTCTTGCACAACTGTTACAAAGAGGGGGATTTTGTTCATGGATACCGAAAGAAAAAACCAAGCTAACAAATTAGCCAGAGAATGTATGGTTACGGCTTTGATGCTGCTGTTAAAAGAAAAACCTCTATCAGCCATTTCTATTTCTGAATTGACGGAAAAAGCCGGTGTATCAAGAATGACCTACTATCGGAATTACCAGTCCAAAGAAGATATCTTCTCTTCTTATCTGGAAGAAGCGTTGACAGATTATCAGCGAGAGGCTCGTGAGCTGTCGCTGGATCAACACGCCTACGCCTCTGCCAACCTCTTTCACTGCTTTTCTTACTTCGAAAAACACAAAGAGTTTCTCGACAGCCTGTTTAAAAGCGGATTAGGCCACCTGCTCCTGACTGCCATCAGCAGATATGTCATTGAAACATGGCACAAGCCCGAAGATGGAATCGAGCATTATTATGGACTGCAGGCTTTCGCCGGAGCATTATATAACTTGTATATATCCTGGTCCTCCAATGGAGCCAAAGAGACTCCTGAGGAACTGGTTAAAATTCTACAACGTATCGCACCGCCTGCTTAAAGATATTTTATCAGTTTTTAACGATTTATTAGTTTTTTTATATTTAATAATATTTTTTTCTGATTTCCTATTGACAATTTACCAGTTATGCGATATTATAATATCAACAAAAGAAAAGGAGGACAGACCACCAAAAACTTAAATTTTTAAATCCAAAGAATAATATAAGAAAAGTGAGGTATCGTCCGATGGACACAGAATTTTAAAATCCACTGTACTGAAGAAAAGATTCGTACAGTGGATTTCATTTTGCAGATTATATCCCGCTTTTCACAGAACTCCTCTAAGTACGTATATATTTTCCAGTGTTTCGAAAAAGATGACAAATTCACAGAAAATCTTACATAAAGGACGTAATACATATGAGAAATTTGAAGAAACAGATGGAAGTATTTGCAGATTATAAATAGTATGATAACAAAACAGGGTATCGCAAAATAGCTAATTTTGCGATACCCCTTTTTACACAGTATGATATATTCTACTTAAATAGCACAAACACTATCAACGCAGCCACAATTACAATGGCAATACCGAGAATGATAATCGGAAGTTTTGACATCTTCTCATCTTCTTCATCATCATAGTAATCGTCATCATTATCGTAATCATCATCATAATCGTCGTCAATCTCTTCTCTGCGCTTTGGCTTCGGAGCAGGCGCAGGCGCCGCCTTTTTCTTCTTGCTCTTCCCATCGCCTACAGAAAGCATCTCATCATATGCCTTGCGCATCTCTTCCTCCCGCTTCTTCCTGACCTTCTTCGGGGGGATATTGGAATACGTCTGCTCCTCTTCCTTATCATTCCCTTTTTTCTCTATCTTCTTCTGGGGAACCTTGAACTTCTTCTTGCAGTTGTAGCATAAGAGATAATTCGGATCTTTCTTCCCCGGCTTCAATTCCTGACCGCATATTGGACATTTCATCAGACTGTACTCCTCCTCTTTGAACATAATATTATTACAGTTTTCCCAAAACTGTTCTGGCAATTCTCACGTATACGGTCATTATACTACATCCGACATAAAATATCAAAATCTTTTTCTAAATTTCTTTTTCAAATTTACTTTTCTTTCTTTTCAAGTTAATTAGAACCCTTTCCAAGAGTTACTTCTACCTCTTTACTCTGGTATTCGCCGTTGCTGCCGGGAATCGCAATGGTCACTGTCACCGTCTCCCCTACTTTATAATACTGAAGCTGCTCAAGAAGCGTACTCGTATTATTGATGGTAATCCCGTTCAGGGCCGTAATCACAGAACCCTTCGTGATTCCTGCTCTCTGAGCTCCGCCCCCTCTTATCACATCCGTAATATACACACCTGTTGGCATGTTATACATCTGAGAAGTCTCCTGCGTAACATCTACAGGCTCCGCAATACCAAGGTATCCTCTCTCCTCATCTGCCACCTTTGTCCTGGTCTCCCGGTTCATCAGCCCTTCAATCGTCTCTCTTGCCTCTGAAACCGGAATGGCATATCCAATCCCCTCTACCGCTTCATAGGCAGCCTTCGCCGTGTTGATACCGATTACTTCACCCTTGGCGTTCAGTAAGGCGCCGCCGCTGTTTCCCGGATTAATTGCCGCATCCGTCTGAATCAAGTTACTGTCGAAGCCTTCAATCCGCCTCTCGGTCGCAGAAATGATACCTCTTGTGACAGACTGTCCATAGCCAAGTGCATTTCCGATTGCGATTGCCTCTTCACCTACCTGTATCTGATCAGAATCTCCCAGTGTGGCCACCGCAATCTTCTCTCTCGTACTGTCCTTAATCTTACTTAAGTCTACAGCCACGACCGCCAAATCCCGGCTGGCGTCTGTTCCCTTGATATTCGCCTCAACGCTCTCTTCGTCAATAAATGAAACGGTAAGTGTATCGCTTCCCTCCACCACATGGTTATTGGTTACAACCAACAGTTCAGAATCATTCTGTCCGATAATAATACCGGAGCCTGCACTTTCACTCTGCCTCTCCTGTATTCCTCCAAAGAAGCTCTGTACCTGCTGAACACTCATGTTCGTAATGGATACTACGGATGGCATTGCATTTTCTGCAATATCCGCCACATCCGATTGGGTCGCGCCGCCGGAAGAAGTGGTAAGCTTAGCGCTGCCAATATTCTCCGTCTTCTCTGCACTCTCCTTCACAGTCTTATTGTTCAGGAATTTTCCTGCCACAATATTACTGGTCTGAAATGCCGCGCTTGCCGTTACTCCAAATACCAGACCGAAGCAAACTGTCTTCACCCACTTTGGCGTGCCTTTCTTCTTATGAGGCGGCCTGTACTCTGAATTATTCTGAGGATTAGAATCCTGTCCCGGTGTGTAATAAGTATATTGATGATCCATATTGATATCTCCTTTCATTCTGGTTCGTTTTTGCTTTTCTGATTAGTAGTTTACCGTCAAATTGTGTTTAAACTGTGACAGAACCGTGATAAAATCATTAAAAGTCAATCTTCAAAATGAAATCATCAAAAGTCGCTCATATTACACCCTGCGTAATTCTGTCCGTATGGCCTCTTCATTTCCAAGAAGGGAACCCTGCACCATCTCAGGCTTGCCGCCGCCCCTTCCTCCAAAGGCTTCGTTCAGCCGCTTACACACAGGGCGCACATCTCTTTCTCGGCTCCCGATTACATAGCGAAAGCCGTCGTCTTCATTTCCCGCAAAAACGGCGCAGACCTTCGCTCCCTTATTCAATAAAAGATTCATCAGTTCTCTCGGCCCACTTCCGGATAATTCAGGATCAAACACACAAACCACATCCTCCTCTACAGGAATCTCCGCCGCTCTATAGGCCAGCATCTTCTGATTCAGGGATGCAATCTTCCCTTTCAGGCTTCCCGCCTCGTCCTTCAAATGGGCCACTGCATCCGCAATCTCATATTCTTTTGCGCTCAGCAGGGACGAAATGGTCTTTCCATTTTCTTCCTTGATATTGTAATCTGCCAACGCCCTAAAACCGCAGAGCATTGTGATACGCTCGCCGCCCTTATAATTAATCATATGGACCAGCTTAATAAGTCCAATCTCCCCGGTAGAGCCAAGATGGGGCGCACAGCATGCACACACGTCATACCCCGGCACAGTAATAATCCGCACCTGCCCCTCAATCTCAATCTTGCTTCGATATTCTAAGGCTTTGAGCTCCTCTTTGGAAGGATAGGTAATCCCTACCTTAAGATTGGCAAATACTCCCCGGTTCGCTTCCAGCTCAATCTCCTTTAGCTCCTCCTTCGTGATTGGCCCGTTAAAATCCATGGTACAGTAATCTTCTCCCAGATGGAACCCCACGTTATCATAACCGAAACGTCTATGGACAAGCCCTGATATCATATGCTCCCCTGTATGCTGCTGCATCCTGTCGAAACGGACCTCCCAGTTAAGCCGTCCTGTCACCACTGCCCCTACTTCAAGGGGCGACGTAACAGTATGGTAAATCTCACCGTCCTTTTCCCGGGTATCCACAACTTCCGCCTCATCAAGCCACCCTATATCTCCGTACTGTCCTCCCCCTTCCGGGAAAAACGCGCTCGCATCCAGGACAACCTTATACTTGTCGCCAGCCTGCTCACAGGAAAGCACCTTCCCTTGAAATTCTTTCCTGTAACCGTCCTGATAAAATAATTTCTCCGTCATATCCTCTATCCTCTTTAACGTCTTGTATTATACATTCTGACAAAAATCCCCTACATTCTCTCAGGAGCCGCAAAGCCAAGCACATCGATACATGCCTCCAACACCTGTTTTGTAAGCACAAGCAAAGCGATATATCCCTTCTGCTTCGTCTCGTCTTCCTCGGTAAGAATCTTCGTCTCATGGTAGAAACGGTTAAATGTGTTTGCAAGGTCATAGATATAAGCACAGATTTTGTGAAGCGCCAGCTCTTCAAAGGCCGTCTCAATCACGTTGTTATACCTAAGAAGCTCCAGCATCAGCGCCTTTTCATTCTCATCATGAGCAGGCTCTATCTTTAAGCCGCTAATCATCTTTCCATCTGCCTGATATTTATTCAAAATCGACTTAATCCGCACAATGGTATACAGGATATACGGTCCTGTATTACCCTCAAAAGAGGTAAAGCGGTCTACGTCGAACACATAATCCTTTGACGCCTGATTGGATAAATCTCCATACTTAATCGCAGACATTCCGACAATCTTTGCCGTCTCTTCGGCCTCCTCCCAGGCAACCGTACGGTTCTCGGATATCTTCTTTTTCATCTCGTCCACAATCTCTGCAATCAGGTTCTCCAGACGCATGACGCCGCCTTCCCTGGTCTTAAAGGGCTTGCCGTCCTTCCCGTTCATCGTACCGAAGCCCAAAAACTCAAGCTTCGTCTTCTCAGGCACAATTCCTGTCTTTCTCGCTGCGCGGAATACCTGGAGAAAATGAAGGTCCTGCCTCTTGTCCGCAAGATAAATAATCTGGTCCGGATCATAATCCTGCATCCTCTGTATCAACGTCGCAAGGTCTGTGGTTCCATAAAGAGACGCACCGTCGGATTTCTGAATCATACATGGAGGAATCTCCTTAGTGTCTGACTCCTGCTGCACATCAATCACCAGCGCCCCTTCATCAATATGGGCGTATCCCTCCGCTTTCAACCTCTCTATCATATCAGGAATGTAAACCTGCGCATCCGACTCTCCCTTCCAAAGGTCAAAATGCACGTTCAGGCTCTCATAATTCTTCTTAAGATCTGCCACTGACACATCCATAATGTGATTCCAGACAGCCCGGTATCCTTTGTGTCCGTTCTGCAAAAGCCGAGTCGCCTCAAGAGCCTCTTTTCGATAATCTTCATCCTCCTTCGCCCTGCTGCTGGCCTTGGGATAGATTTCTTCCAGCCCGCCTATGGTAAAGGGAGCCTCCGTCGGATATTCTCCGGCAAAATCTTCCTGAAAATACGGAAGCTCTGGCTTACGCTCCTTAAGCTCTGTGATAATAAGGCCCATCTGGTATCCCCAGTCTCCAAGATGGATATCTCCCAGTACACGATGCCCCATCTTCTTCGCAAGCCGCTTAATACCCTCCCCGATGATCGCAGAGCGCAGATGCCCTACATGAAGAGGCTTCGCAACGTTCGCTCCGCCATAGTCCACCACAACGGTCTTTGGATTTTCTGCCGTCTCAAGTCCCAGTTCCTCATCTGCGCTCATACGATTTAAATAGTCTGCCACAAATTCCTTCCTAAGCTTCATATTGATAAAACCCGGATTTACGGCATTCACTTCCTCCAGACACAGACTGCCGTCTAGCCTTTCCACAACATCGTTAGCAATCATAATCGGAGCCTTCCGATATGCCTTAGCCCCCGCCATCGCACCGTTGCACTGATATTCACACAAATCCGGACGGTTTGACAGCGTTACCCTTGCATATTCCTTATCATATCCTGCCGCCTCGAATGCTGCCGCCAGCTCTTCGGCAATCAAATCCATGATTTTCTTCATATTATTCCTCCTCGTCTTCCTTCATTTGTATTGTCATATAGGGAATGAAGTTTCCTATATGACAAAAAGGCCAGATTCCACAGGGATCTGACCCTAAAACATTCTCTGATACGGCAAACACAAGCCCTTATGCATCCACATTCTTGTATGCATTCTCTAGGTCTGCCAATGCCTCCTTTAATAGAGCATCTGAGCGTACCGCCGTCTGATATGCAGCCTGCGTCTCCGACATGAGAGCCTGTACATCCTCATGCATGGCAATCTTCTGAATATTAGACTTCACCTTCTCATCCTCTACTGAAGCACTGACCTGATAATTACCTTCTTCGTCCTTCGCAACATACAGGGTACTCAATCCCGGAACCTTTGTGTAGACGTCCCGAATCTTCATATTATACCTGGCAAACGCCACATATGTACCCCTATACCTGCCTTCTTTCGTATATACGCAGATATCATCATACGACTCGACAAAGCCGGTCTCTTCTCCCTGCTGCTTGTAATAATCTCTCACAGCTTTTGTAATCTCCGGATATTCTTCCATCTTCAGCGGATTCAATTGTGCAAACCCGCTTTTTACATTCTCCGTATACAACTGCTCGGAAATTTTCTTTTGTGCTTTCAGGACTTTTGCTTTGGTAAGGCTTGAACCGGCTGCACCCACAACTGCCGCGGAAATAACCAAAACTGTCAGTATGACAATCCTGCCGTACCTTCTGCGGCCTTTGGAGCAGTCCATGTCTCTTCCTTCCATAAGACTACCTCCATCTGCACTTAAAAATAAAAATACACACCCGGGCGGATTCGAACCGCCGCTCCCGCCTCCGGAGGGCGGTGCTCTATCCCCTGAGCTCCGGGTGCATGTCTAAAGTAACACAATATGAAATTGCAAAAGTAATATTATCACATTTATCCGAAAAAGTAAAGGAAATGATAAAAATATTTCCATAAATATTTCCATAAAATATTTCTCACACTTCCTCTGCTTTTTCCGTCACAGGAGGCTTTCAATGTCTTTATAAGCTGTTTTTCAGGCAAATAGACGTCTTTCCTGTCTATCATAGTAATATGCGTGATTGGAAAGCTGTTCCTCCGGGTCTACATGAATCTCATTCACCTCTCTCACGAGAAGATCCAGCGCCTTTTTCCCGGGAGCCGCACTCTCCGGCACAATAATGACTTCATGCACACTGCTTGGAAGTACATAGTAATTTTCCTCAAGACAGGCTCCGATACCCTCAAGCCGGCCCTCATACAGAAGTGCGGCGGCGCCATAGCTTCGAATCCGGTTACTCAGCACATACATGATATCCTTTCCTTCGTCCTCCCCCTTGTCTTCATCCTCTTCCAGAATTGACAGCTCTTCCAGAAGAACGCCCATGGTTCTGATTTCATACGGGAGCAGTCTTCTCGTATTCCTGTGCGCATGACGTGAAATCTCCTTCTCCGTTACATTCCACATCTTAAGATGCTCATTACGAATCATCAGAGACGCCGTCCCATAGTCGTTCACCTCCAACAGTACATAATAAACGACGGCCAAGTCCAGATACTCTTCATAGGGCGCCTCCAAAAGCAGCTCTCTGTTGGCCTCTCTGTTCACCAGACGGTAGACAATCTTTTCCCTAATCTGCCGGAAGTCCTTCAGGAAGCCGCCTTCAAAGCACCGCTTAAAACGCACCTCGCTGTATAGTCTCAAAATATCTCTCGTAATATTTTCCACAGAGCCCTCATCCTTAAAACGCTGATAGTATTCCTCGAGATAGATTGTGGGAAATATATTGATTCCCTTCTCCGCAAATGTCAATCCATGTCTCCTCGTTCCGTTATTCTTCACAGTCGAATGTATGTAGACTGATATATTTTCTCCTACCTCTTTCTTAACCTTAATCTCTACCTCATGAATAAACTGATAATACGTCATTCCTCTCCTTTCTTGACACCTTGTATCATTACACCGGGAACGGGTTTCGGTTCAAGATATCTCTCTGACACTCCTCACCTGTGTACGACAAGGTATACTGGCAACACTTTGATTTTTCATGGAAAACGGCCGGAACTCTGCCTATGATAAATCAGAAAATGATTGAAATATTATGGTACTGTTATTATAAAAAAGCCCTGCCAAAATAGCAAGGCTTTTCGTATGACATATTTCGACAATCCGGAATACTAAGCTCTGGAAAGATACTGGCCTGTACGGGTATCAATCTTAATCTTCTCTCCCTGCTCTACAAACAGCGGAACCATAACCTGAGCGCCTGTCTCAACAATGGCCGGCTTCGTAGCGCCTGTGGCAGTATTCCCCTTCACACCAGGCTCAGACTCCGTAATCAGCAGCTCTACGGTAAGCGGCGGCTCGATAGCGAATACCTTCCCCTGATAGGACTTCATAGATACCTCTTCAT
Source organism: uncultured Lachnospiraceae bacterium (assembly GCA_949957035.1). Next base: position 322 of record CATLIP010000032.1, on the reverse strand, counting down.
TCTCTTTCACAAACTTCAAAGCATCCCCTACATCGTCTGCTCCAACCGGTGTCTGCTCATAAGTCTCCATATCCATGAAATAGTACAAGCCTCCGTCGTTATACAGATACTGCACATTCTTTCTCTCGATAAACGCCTTCTTCAGGACATCCTTAGACGGATTGAACGTACGCTCAACCACACCGCCGTTGATTACATCTTTTAATTTGGTACGGACAAACGCGGAACCCTTACCCGGTTTTACATGTAAGAACTCCAGACATTCATACACTTTCCCATCAATCTCATAAGTCGTACCCTTCTCAATATAAGCATCTGCCAT
>CATLIP010000031.1 GCA_949957035.1 uncultured Lachnospiraceae bacterium | reverse complement strand
TGTTTATGATCCAGTTTCAGGGTACGGACGAAAGCTTCCTTCAATTCAGAAAGGAAGTGTAAAGGGCCTCCTAAGAACGCCACATGCCCGCGGATTGGTTTGCCGCATGCAAGCCCGCTGATGGTCTGGTTCACCACCGCCTGAAAGATGGAAGCGGCAAGATCTTCTTTGGAAGCGCCGTCGTTGATTAAGGGCTGGATATCGGATTTGGCAAATACCCCGCACCTTGCGGCGATAGAGTAGAGTGACTGATAGTTCTTCGCATATTCGTTCAGCCCCGATGCGTCCGTCTGGAGAAGGGACGCCATCTGGTCGATGAAGGAACCTGTGCCGCCGGCGCAGACTCCGTTCATGCGCTGTTCCACGTTGCCGCCTTCAAAGTAGATAATCTTCGCGTCCTCGCCCCCAAGCTCGATGGCTACGTCCGTCTGGGGCGCATAGTCCTGAAGCGCCGTGGATACAGCGATGACTTCCTGGACGAAGGGGACGTCTAAGTGCTTGGCAAGGGTCAGTCCGCCGGAACCCGTGATGACAGGAGAGGCGTAAATCCCCCCCAATTTATAGATTGCCCGCCCGAGAAGGTCGGACAAAGTTTCCTGAATATTAGCATAATGCCTTTCGTAATCGGAAAAGGCGACATCGTTATCCTTGTCGAGTATCGCGATTTTCACAGTGGTTGAACCGATGTCAATGCCCAGTGTATACAATTCGTTTTTACTCATAATAACACTCCTTTGCAGCTGTCTTATTACAGCCTGTAACATTATACGACAATTTTTTTAAAATAACAATTAAGAAAATGCTATAGAAATCTAAAAAAGTTGTAAAGTTCCATAGCAGAATTGACAAACAGTGCGTAAAACGGTAGAATTACTACAGTATAAAAATGATGTTAAGAGAATGTTCAGATATCTTTATCTGTTGCAAAATTAATGAATTTAAGGAGTTTGTCTTATGGAAAATTGGCTTTCAAAGCTGGAGAGAAAGTTTGGCAGGTATGCAATTCCAAACCTCATGTATTATATTATTATATTGTATGCGGCAGGATTCGTGTTAAATATCGTGAACCCGGAATTTTATTACCGGTATCTGAGCCTGAATGCGCAGGCAATCCTGCACGGGCAGGTCTGGAGGATCGTGACCTTTATTATCCAGCCGCCGTCAAGCAGCCTTGTATTTATTGTATTTGCGCTGTATCTGTATTATATGATCGGACAGGAGTTAGAGAATGCCTGGGGGGCGTTCCGGTTCAACCTGTACTTCTTTTCCGGGATGCTGTTCCATGTGGCCGCGGCGATGCTGTTGTACGTATTTACAGGGATGGTCTTGCCGATGTCCGTGTGGTATCTGAACATGTCTCTGTTCTTTGCGTTTGCCGCACTGTATCCGGATGTGCAGTTTTTGGTATTTTTCGTGATTCCTGTGAAGGTAAAATATCTTGCGCTGATAGACGCGCTGTATTTTATTTACCCCATCATACAGGCTTTTCTGCCGGCGTATGGAGGAAATGTCCTGATTGGCAATTTCTATAAGGCGGCGGCGTTAGAATCTGTAGTGTCCCTTCTGAATTTTTTGATATTCTTCTTGGGTTCAAGGAACATGAGGCCTTATACGCCTAAGCAGCGCAGGAGGAAGAAGGAATTTCAGCAGAATATAAGAAGAGCCCAGCGTCCGGTGCAGAACTATGCCAACGGCGCGAAGCATATGTGTGCAATCTGTAAGAGGACTGAACTGGATGATCCGAACCTGGAGTTCAGATATTGTTCCAAATGTAACGGCAATTTTGAATACTGTCAGGATCATCTGTTCACACATACACATGTCAAATGACAGCAGTGAGAAGCGCCTGCTGTCAGGACAGCCACAAATCATAATAGCAGGAGGAAGACGAAACGATGAAGAAGACAAAAATCATATGTACGCTTGGACCGAGGACCGATGATGACGAGCTGATGAGGAGCCTGGTCCAAAAAGGCATGGATATTGCCAGATTCAACTTTTCCCATGGAACCCATGAAGAACAGAAGGCGCGGATGGAGCGGCTTAAAAGAATCCGCGACGAAGAAGGGAAACCGATTGCCATACTTTTAGATACCAAGGGACCGGAGATACGGACGGGTATCCTAAAGGACGGGAAGAAGGTCGCGCTGAAGGAAGGGGACACCTTTGTCCTGACGGCGGAAGAACTGACAGGAGATGCAGGGAAGGTATCCATTACATATGAAGGTCTTGTGGACGATGTCCAGGTCGGAAGCACTATTCTGATTGACGACGGGCTGATTGGGCTGAAAGTAAAGGCGAAGAATGGCAAGGAGATTGTCTGTACCGTCGTGAACGGAGGCGAGCTTGGCGAGCGGAAAGGGGTGAATGTACCCAATGTCCCAGTGAGGCTCCCGGCGATTACGGAGAAGGACAGGGAGGACATCCGTTTTGGTGCGGAGCAGCAGATTGATTTTATCGCTGCGTCTTTTGTGCGCAATGCGGAGTGCATCCTTGAAATCCGGGCTTTCCTCAAAGAATGTAAGGCGCCTAATATCCCGATTATCGCAAAGATTGAGAATGCGGAAGGGATTAAGAACATTGATGAGATTATCCGCTGTGCGGATGGAATCATGATTGCCCGGGGAGATTTGGGCGTGGAGATTCCTGCAGAGGAGGTTCCTTATCTGCAAAAGTTGATTATCCAGAAGTGTAATGAGAATTACAAGCCGGTTATCACTGCAACCCAGATGTTGGATTCCATGATGCGCAATCCCCGTCCGACCAGGGCCGAGGTGACGGATGTGGCGAATGCGGTCTATGACGGGACGGACGCCGTAATGCTTTCGGGTGAGACGGCTCAGGGCAAGTATCCGGTGGAAGCGCTGCGCATGATGGTGCATATCGTGAAGGATACGGAGCAGCATCTGGATTATGAATTGATGATGAAGAAGACGGAGGCCCACCATATGAAGAGTACCTCCAGTGCATTGTGCCATGCGGCGGTGACGACGGCGAATAATTTACGGGCGAGGTGTATCATTACGCCTACCGTTTCGGGAGTGACTGCGAGAGTGGTATCTAAGTTCAAGCCGCGTATGGATATCATCGGCGTGACGCCTAATGAGGCCGCCCTTCGCCGGATGCAGCTTTACTGGGGGATTATTCCGCTGAAATCGATTCCTTTCAGTTCTACGGAGGATGTCTGCAACGGCGCAATCGATCTGGTATGCGCAAAGCAGATGGCGGAAGCGGGCGATATCGTGGTATTGACTGCCGGGATTCCGGCGGCGAACGTGACCGCAGAGCGGGGCGGGGCAAGTAATATCATGCGGATTACTGTGATAGAGTAGAGGAATAGATAATAATTAAAAGATTAAGCGTCCGTCAGTTTCAGCAATGAGGCTTTGGGACGCTTTTTTGGGTTAAAAATAGAAATTATGGTAAAAATATGTTGACATATGCCGTAAAAATCCAGTATAGTGTTCCCTGTGAGAACTACTAGAACGCCCTTGGAGGTCATATTTTACAGGCTTATGAGGTGCGGGATACTATGGGGATGAGGAGTGAAGAATTGGAGCAAGTATCATTTACAGAACGCCTGATGGAGTTCGGGCTTACGCGTCAGGAGGCGAATATCTATCAATGCCTGCTCACCGAGGGGAAGGTGACAGGATACGAGGTGGCGAAGCAGACCGGCATTTCCAGGTCCAATGCGTATAATTCACTGGCGAACATGACAGAAAAAGGCGCTGCCTATCTGGTAGAGGAGGGGCATACGCGCAAATATGTCCCTGTGCCGCTGGATGAATTTTGTAAGAACCGTATCCGGAAACTGGAAGATTCCAAGAAGTGGCTCATGGAGCATATGCCTTCGGAGAAGACTTTTGTGGAGGGATATATCACCATTGAAGGCACGGAGCATATCCTGGACAAGATGCGTAATATCCTGAAAAAAGTAGAGGAGCAGGTCTATATCAGCCTGACCAGGAACTACCTGCTGCTTCTGATCGGGGAACTGCAGGAGCTTATCATGGATATGAAGCGGGTGGTCATCATCACCGACCAGCCTACGGCTTTTCCGCGGGCGAAGGTATACATAGGAGAGGACCGGGGCATGCGGATCGGTGTTATTGCAGATTCCCGTTATGTCCTTACCGGAGAATACGGGGAGGGGAGCATGAACACCTGCCTGTATTCCGGACAGAAGAATTTTGTAGAATTATATAAGACCGCACTTTCCAACGAAATCAAATTACTATCGATGCGAGAGGAGAATCAGTAACAATGAAGAAAAAGACATTTGTGACAAAAGACCAGTTAGAAGAGATTGTGAAAGAATATCCGACCCCCTTCCATCTGTACGATGAAAAGGGAATCCGCAAGAATATCAAGGCATTAAAAGAAGCATTTTCCTGGAATGAAGGGTACAAAGAATATTTTGCCGTCAAAGCAACGCCGAACCCGTTCTTAATCAATATTCTGAGGGAATACGGCTGCGGCTGCGACTGCTCTTCCTATACGGAGCTTATGCTTTCGGAAGCAGTAGGGGCGGTGGGGGAAGATATTATGTTTTCTTCCAATGATACCCCGGCAGAGGAATTTGCCTATGCCGAACGTCTGGGCGCGATCATCAACCTGGATGATATTACCCATATTGATTTCCTGGAAAATGTTATCGGCCATATTCCTGAGACCATTAGCTGCCGTTACAATCCCGGAGGCCTGTTCAAGATCAGCAACGACATTATGGACAACCCGGGAGACTCCAAATACGGTATGACCACCGAGCAGTTGTTCGACGCATTTAAAATACTGAAAGAAAAGGGTGCGAAGGAGTTCGGCATCCATGCTTTTCTTGCAAGCAATACTGTGACCAACGAATACTATCCCATGCTCGCCAAGATACTGTTTGAAGTCGCTGTAAGGCTGAAACAGGAAACCGGCGTCCATATTAAATTCATCAACCTGTCAGGCGGAATCGGGATTCCATATACTCCCGACCAGGAGCCCAACGACATCCGCGTCATCGGCGACGGGGTCCGCCGGGTATACGAGGAAGTCTTAGTTCCGGAAGGCATGGGCGATGTTGCCATCTATACGGAACTGGGGCGTTTCATGATGGGTCCTTACGGCTGTCTGGTCACAAAAGCAATCCATCAGAAGCATACCCACAAAGAATACATAGGCGTGGACGCCTGCGCAGTCAATCTGATGCGTCCCGCAATGTATGGAGCGTACCATCACATCACCGTCATGGGTAAAGAGAAAAAAGCCTGCGACCACAAGTACGACATCGCCGGTTCTCTGTGCGAGAACAATGACAAATTCGCAATCGACCGTATGCTCCCTAAGATTGAAACCGGCGATTTGCTGGTCATTCATGATACCGGAGCCCATGGCTTTGCAATGGGATATAACTATAACGGAAAGCTGAAATCAGCGGAGCTTTTATTGAAAGAGGATGGTTCGGTACAGTTGATACGCAGGGCAGAGACTCCGGCCGATTATTTCGCCACCTTTGACTGTTTTGAAATCGGAGCGAAATTAAAATCTTGTTAAGAACTTGCCAAGGAATCCCGCGGCGCAGCCAAAGAGATTCAAAAATAACATTTTGCCGGTAAAATTCCCTTGTCAAGAGTTGATTTTGTACAATAATAAGAGTAATATAGTTAATGTGCAATATCAGCGCAAAAGTGCGGCGCTGACAATCACAGGCACAGGCATTTTGCCAGATGTCCGTGCATCATTTTGTGAAGGAGGAATAATCATGAAAAAAAGAGGATTGCTGGCAGTATTACTCATCGCAGTAATGACATTATTGTGCGGCTGCGGAGGAATGAGTGCGGAGGACGCACAGTCTTATGCGAAGTCCATCATGGACGCTAGCTATAAGGGAGAGTTTGACAAATATGTCGAATGGACGAAGTCATCAAAGGAAGAGGCGCAGAAGCTCTACGAGAGTAATATTGATACCACCATGCAAGAAGCAGGATTTTCACAGCTTGGACTGTCTGAAGAACTGACCGCGAATTACAGACAGTTATTCCTGGACATGATTAAGCAGGCGAACTATGAAGTTGGTGAAGCAAAGGAAGCAGGCGACAAGGCATACACAGTTGACGTAACGGTAAAACCGTTTACAGGCTTTGACGGGCTTCAGGCAGAAGTAGAGGCTGCGACACTGGCAGAGATGGAGAACATCGATGTGACTGACCAGAATGCAGTCAATGAGCTGGTATTCCAGAAGATGTATGAGATTATGGCTGAGAAGGTGGCGTCTCCTACGTTTGGAGAGCCGACAACCGTAACGATTAACGTTAAGCCGGACTCTGACGGCGTATACTTTATTGACCAGACTGATATGACGGCTTTGGATGATGCTTTGTTCCCGTCAGACGCTTTCTAAAATTTTTTTAATAAAAGCATTGACATTAGCTGCATTAGCAGTTATAATTTATCATGTTGTCGGTGATTACCGGCAACGATGAGCGGATGTGGCGGAATGGCAGACGCACAAGACTCAAAATCTTGCGGGGGCGACCTCGTGTGGGTTCAAGTCCCACCATCCGCAGTTTTAAAAGAATACATAAAATATTAAAAGGGTATTTAGATAAGTTGAGTCGGCTCATTTATCTGAATATCTTTTTTAGTTTAATCTCTCAATATTATCCGTTAAATCAAAAGCAATTCCCCGCTTATTGAAGATAATTGAATAAATGCTTTACACCACATTCAACGATTGATATAATAAAAGTACCAAAGTAAACGGCACTTATATAAGGGTGGTGAGGATATGACAGAAAAGGAAATGATGCAAAGAAATGTTGAAGACTTTGCAAGAATCCAGTCCTATTTGTCTGCATTAAACGAAAAAGATTCTGCCGCATATAAGCTGATAAAGGGACGCTATATTGAATTAAAAGTTATTTTGACAGCTTCGGGAATCAATTTAACAGAGCTTGATTATATCAAAGAGTAGATTAAAAGGTGTAAAGTCTTTATTGAATTATCAAGGACCTTACACCTTTTATTATATCTATTATGGTAAGCGTTGGATATTCAAATCGTAGAAAAAATGGGATGTTATATGTTTCATTCTTTAGACGGACAATATAGCTCCGGATAGCTCCGGACTACATTATCATTGACAAATCAGAGAAGTATGATAGAATGAATAAAGAATATTACATTGACAAAACAAAGAATGGCAAGAGTCGGGTATTCACAATAACAGACAGAAAGGCTTTTAAGCAGGGATATCTGAGAGTTGTGTGTGGGTTTGAACCCCACCATCCGCAGTAAAAGGTGCGAAGCCTGGTTTTGGTTTCGCACCTTTTTTAGTGCTACTTAAAAAACGGAGGATAAGAGAATGTACTATAAACAATATGGCAATACAGATATGAAGGTATCGGCAATCGGACTCGGTACAATGCGCTACGACGAAGAGGACATCAAGGCAGACCGTTTAGAAAAATGTGCAGAGATTCCCCTCTATGCATTTGAGAAAGGAATTAATTACTGGGATACAGCTCCCTTCTACTGTGAAGACAAGAGCGAGATTGTGACAGGAATTGCCTTATCTCAGGTAAAAAGAAGTGAAGTTTATGTAACTTCTAAGACGAATCTGGGAACAATAGACGCAGGAGATCATCCGAAGAAAGAGGATTTCAGGCGAAGGCTTGAGATGTCGCTTGACAGACTCAAGACAGATTATATTGATTTCTATCATATGTGGTGCATGTTAAGCCTTGGCTCTTGGGAGAAGCATATGGATGCTCTATATGGTTTTTTTGAGGATGCGAAACGGGAAGGATTAATCCGAAATATTGTATTTTCCTCCCATATGCAGGGAGACGAGATAGAGACGGTGGTTGAGACGGGTAAGTTCCGCGGTATGTTGATTGGATATAACGCATTGAACTACCGTTTCCGTCAGAGCGGAATCGAGGCGGCCAATCAGAAGGGAATGGGCGTGGTAGTCATGAACCCCTTAGGCGGAGGTATGATACCTGAGAATCCGGAGGCATTTGCATATCTGACGGAAGGGACAGATTTGACCGTACCTCAAGCAGCCCTTCGGTTTGTTGCTTCTCATAAAGAGATTACGGTGGCTTTGGCAGGATGTACCACGAAGGCGCATGTGGACGACGCTGTGAAGGCAGTGGAGAACCTTAAGGAGAAGCCGGCACGTGAGATTGTGAAGGAATACGAAGGCAGAGGGGTGGCGCTTAATAATCTGTGTACCGGATGTTCATACTGCCAGTTATGCCCGAAGAAAATTCCGATTGCAAAATATATGGATGCATATAACCAGATGATTCTGACAGGCGAGAAGTCGGCCATACAGGACCGTATAGAAAATCACTGGGGCATGACTAAGGATAAGGCGGGAGAGTGTATCGCCTGCGGCAGATGTGAGCGGCACTGTACGCAGCATCTCCCGATTATAGAGCGGCTTAAGGAGATTGCAGAATAGAAGGGAATCTGATATGAGCAGTAAGATAGTATTAATAGATGGGCACAGTATTTTAAATCGCGCGTTTTACGGACTTCCGGACCTGACTAATTCGGAAGGACTGCACACCAATGCTATTTATGGTTTTCTGACGATTATGTTCAAGATACTTGAGGAAGAGAAGCCGGAATATCTGACGGTAGCCTTCGATGTTCATGCGCCCACCTTCCGCCATGAGATGTACGCGGAATATAAGGGAACCAGAAAGCCTATGGCTGAGGAGCTGCGTCAGCAGGTGCCGGTAATCAAGGAGGTTCTTCATGCAATGGGAGTACGGACGGTAGAGTGTGCCGGGCTTGAGGCGGACGACCTTCTGGGGACTCTCTCAAGAAGGTGTGAGGAGAAGGGGATGGAAGTATCCGTCATTTCCGGGGACCGTGACCTTTTGCAGCTTGCCACAGAGCATGTGAAGATTCGTATTCCCAAGACGAAGCAGGGTCGTACCGAGGTTGAGGATTACTATGCCGCAGATGTGAAAGAACGGTATCAGGTGACGCCTCAGGAATTTATTGACCTGAAAGCGCTGATGGGGGATTCTTCTGACAATATTCCCGGAGTTCCCAGTATCGGAGAGAAGACGGCGACGAAGATTATTTCTGAGTACCATTCCATTGAAAATGCCCATGAACATGCAGAGGAGCTTAAGCCTCCAAGGGCGTCAAAGGCGCTTATCGAGCACTGGGACATGGCGGTCATGAGTAAGGAGCTTGCGGCCATCAACGTGACGGCGGATTTTCCTTATGAGCTTGAGGAAGCGAAGCTTGGCAATATTTATACGGAAGAAGCTTACGCTTATTTTCAGAAATTGCAGTTCAAGAATCTGCTGTCACGATTCGAGGTAACTGCGCAGGCAGACAAGGCAGAGGAAGGGTTCAGGGAGATTTTGGACTTGAGTTCGGCTAAGAAGGTATTCGCTGAGGCGGCAGGGGCTGACTGTGTGGGCGCCTGTATTTTCCGCAGCGAAAAAGATGCGCTGCCCCTCTTTGCCAACCAGTCTAAGCTTGGCGGAATCGGCCTGTGCTTTCAGAAGAATGAGAGTTGTTGTATTCGGATTGGGGAGGGAATCGAAGAGGAATGGCTCCTTGAGCAGCTGTCGAAGACTGCAGGAAGCGTGGGAAGATTCGTAATGTTCGACTTAAAGGAGGCGCTTCCTTATATCAAGATTGAAGACGGGAAGAATTGCTTTGACGCAACGGTGGCGGCTTATCTGTTATATCCGCTTAAGAATAATTATACCTATGAGGACGTTGCGAGGGAGCAGTTGGAGATTATCATAGACGAGAAGGCAGAGGAATATGTGAAAGTCTGCTATCAGGCGTATACGGCGTATACGGCTTCTGATATTCTGTGGGAGAAGCTTAAGGAATGTCAGATGGATAAACTGTTTACCGAAATTGAGATGCCGCTTGTTTTCACCCTTTACGACATGGAGCAAAACGGCGTCAGGGTGGAGGCGGAAGCCTTGAAGTTCTACGGCAGTCAGCTTGGGGGTAAGATTACCGAGCTTGAGAAGGAGATCTATGAGGACGCAGGTGAGACCTTTAACATCAAGTCACCGAAACAGCTTGGCGCAGTTCTGTTTGAGAATATGAAGCTTCCCGGCGGCAAGAAGACCAAGACGGGATATTCGACGGCAGCGGACGTGTTGGAGAAGCTGGCGCCGGACTATCCGATTATTGCAAAGATTCTGGAATACCGCCAGTATTCAAAACTGAAATCCACGTATGCAGACGGGCTTGCCAACTATATCTGCGAGGACGGCAGGATTCACAGCAAGTTCAACCAGACCATTACGGCGACCGGAAGGCTCAGCAGTACAGAGCCGAATCTTCAGAATATTCCGGTCCGTATGGAGCTTGGAAGATTGATTCGTAAGGTATTTATCCCGGAAGAGGGATATGTGTTCGTAGATGCGGATTATTCCCAGATTGAGCTTAGGGTGCTTGCCCACTGTTCCGGCGACCGGAATCTGATTGAAGCCTACAAAGAGGAAGAGGACATACACAGAATCACAGCTTCCCAGGTGTTCCATGTGCCATTCGAGGAAGTGACTTCCCAGCAGAGGCGCAATGCAAAGGCGGTTAATTTTGGAATTGTATATGGAATCAGCTCCTTTGGGCTGAGTCAGGATCTGAGCATCACCCGGAAAGAGGCGGCCCGGTATATCGAGGACTATTTTAAGACCTATCCGGGTATTAAGAGTTTTCTGGATGATACGGTGAAGCATGCAAAGGAGATGGGCTATGTAGTGACGCTTTTTGGAAGGCGCCGTCCTGTACCGGAGTTATCTTCCAGCAATTTTATGCAGCGTTCCTTCGGTGAGCGGGTGGCCATGAACGCCCCGATTCAGGGTACGGCTGCCGATATCATTAAAATTGCGATGATTGGCGTACACAAGAGGCTTAAAGAGCGGCAGATGAAGTCAAAGCTTGTCCTTCAGGTTCATGATGAACTGCTGATTGAGGCATATGAGCCGGAGCTTGACGAGGTTAAGGAGATTCTTAAGGGAGAGATGGAGAAGGCAGTTTCTCTGGACGTGCCCTTAGAGGTGGATATGCATACGGGAGAAAACTGGTACGAAGCGAAGTAGAGGTGTAAAGGTCATGAAGATTATAGGAATAACAGGCGGCGTCGGCGCAGGAAAGACACAGATATTAGAATACCTGAATAATAGATACGGAGCGACCGTCTGCCAGACGGACGCGGTAGGAAAGAAACTTCAGAAGAAGGGGACAAAATGTTTCGATGAGATTGTGGAGCATTTTGGAACAGAGATTCTGGATGAAAAGGGGGAGCTCGACAGAGATAAGCTTGCCGGCATTGTTTTTTCTGACAGCGCCAGACGAAATGAGCTGAATGCAATCGTTCATCCGGCGGTGGCGGAAGAAATCCGCCGGAAGGTTGCCAGAGAGGAGCGAAAGAATACCAATCTGTTTATCATAGAGTCGGCCCTTCTGATTGAGACCCATTATGATGAAATCTGCGACGAGGTCTGGTATGTATATGTAGAGGCGTCCATCCGTAAGAAACGACTGGTATATGCAAGAGGCTATGACGCTAAGAAGGTGGATGATATTATTGCGGCACAGCTTCCGAAGGATGAGTTTATGAAGCATTGCGACAGGGTGATTGACAACAGCAATACGTTTGAAGAGACCCAGGCGCAGCTGGACGAGATTGTGGCAGATTTGTAGGAGAGGCAAGAGGAAATGATGAGACTATGCAGCATTGCCAGTGGAAGCAGCGGCAACTGTATCTATGTGGGGGATGATAACACACATCTTTTGGTGGATGCAGGAATCAGCAGGAAACGGGTGGAGCAAGGGCTACATACGTTGGGCGTTAAGGGGGAGGAGCTAAGCGGAATACTGGTCACTCACGAACATATAGACCACATTCAGGGACTGGGAGTCTTCAGCAGAAAATATAAGATTCCGATTTACGGGACAAAGGGAACCTTGGAAGGAATCCGCCGCTGCAGCTCATTAGGGAAATTGCCGGATGGGCTTCTCTGTGAGGTTAGGGTGGATGAGACGCTTATCCTGGGAGATATGAAAATCTGTCCCTTCTCCATCTCTCACGATGCCAGGGAGCCGTCAGGATACCGGATTGAGAATCAGGAGAAAGCGGTTGCGGTTGCAACAGATTTGGGCAAGTATGACGGATATACAGTAGAACATCTTAAGAATCTAAATGCAGTCGTGTTAGAGGCGAACCATGATATCCATATGTTGGAGGTGGGGCCTTATCCCTATCCGTTAAAAAAGCGTGTCATGGGTGATGAGGGACATCTGTCCAATGAGTTGTCAGGAAGGCTTCTCTGTGATATTCTGCACGATGGTCTGCAGTATGTGGTTTTGGGGCATTTGAGTAAGGAGAACAATTATGAAGAATTAGCCTATGAGACGGTGAAGCTTGAGGTCAGCTTCGGAGATAATCCCTACCGGGGGGAGGACATCCCTATGATGGTGGCAAAGAGGGATACTGTGTCAGAGGTCATTACATTATAAAACAGTTTGAAACAGGTGAGGTGTCAGGATGGGAAGAGTAGCAATTGCAACAGACAGTAACAGCGGAATTACACAGAAGGAAGCAAAAGAACTGGGAATACGGGTGTTGCCCATGCCGTTTTTTATTAACGGAGAGTTGTATCTTGAGGATATTACGCTGACACAGGAGGAGTTTTATCAGAGGCTTTTGGAGGATGCGGATATTTCAACCTCTCAGCCGTCGCCGGGGGATGTGATTGACCTTTGGGACGAGCTTTTGGAGGAATATGAGGAGATTGTCTATATCCCAATGTCCAGCGGCCTAAGCAGCTCCTGTGAGACGGCTATGGGGCTTTCCAAGGATTACGACGGCAGGGTGCATGTCATTGATAATCAGAGAATATCTATCTCCCAGCGTCAGTCAGTGTTAGATGCCCTTGAGATGGCCCAAAAGGGAATGAGCGCGCAGGAAATCGACGATGTGCTGATGCGGGAAAAATTAGAAGCAAGTATCTACATTACTGTGGATACGCTGAAATATCTGAAAAAGGGCGGACGTGTCACACCGGCGGCAGCGGCTATTGGTACGGTGCTGAATTTAAAGCCTGTACTTCAGATTCAGGGAGAGAAGCTGGATTCCTATGCAAAGGTGCGCGGCTGGAAGGCGGCCAAGAAGACGATGCTGGATGCAGCGGCTAAGGATTTGGCAGAAAGATTTAAGGGCAAAGAGATGTATATCCACGCAGCATATACTTGCTCCCAGGAAGAGGCGGAGGAATGGAAAGGGGAGATTGAGGCGAAGTTCCCCGGATATGATATCCATATGGATAAGCTGTCCCTCAGTGTGTCCTGCCATATCGGGGCAGGCTCTAAGGCCATTGCGTGTATTAAGAAGGCGGAATATTAAGAGATACCGGCATCAGATTCTTAAAATCTGTTGCTGGTATTCGTTAATAAAAGGCATTTTATATTTATTTGTAATGATACTCTCATAGAGATTCGCTGCAAAGATATCCGTTTTCAGCATGGAAAGTCCCGTACCGTTCAGCTTCTC
>CATLIP010000030.1 GCA_949957035.1 uncultured Lachnospiraceae bacterium | reverse complement strand
CTGGAAATACTGGAAACAATTCTATAATTTGGACTTGAAATGAAGAGGGGTTGACGGTATAATAGGTAGAAATTGTAACATATAGATTATTTAAGAAGGTGAGGAAGAGGATATGGCAGAAAAGACGATGGAAAAGATTGTGGCGTTGGCAAAATCCAGAGGATTCGTATACCCAGGCTCCGAGATTTACGGCGGGCTTGCCAATACATGGGACTATGGTAATCTCGGTGTAGAATTAAAGAACAACGTAAAAAGAGCATGGTGGCAGAAGTTCGTACAGGAGTCCCCCTATAACGTGGGTGTGGACTGTGCGATACTGATGAATCCGCAGACATGGGTAGCAAGCGGGCACCTGGGTGGATTCAGCGATCCTCTGATGGATTGTAAAGAGTGTCATGAGCGTTTTCGTGCAGACAAGATGATTGAAGATTATGCTCATGAGAATGGAATAGATTTGGGCGACAGTATCGACGGATGGAGCCATGAGCAGATGGAGTCTTACATTAAGGAGAAGGAGATTCCTTGTCCGACCTGTGGAAAGCATAATTTCACAGAGATTCGTGAGTTTAATCTCATGTTCAAGACCTTCCAGGGAGTAACAGAGGATGCCAAGAGCATCGTATACCTGCGTCCGGAGACGGCACAAGGTATCTTCGTGAACTTTAAGAACGTTCAGCGTACATCCAGAAAGAAGATTCCTTTTGGCATCTGTCAGGTTGGTAAGTCCTTCCGTAACGAGATTACACCGGGTAACTTTACCTTCCGTACCAGAGAGTTTGAGCAGATGGAGCTGGAATTTTTCTGTGAGCCGGATACAGACCTTGAGTGGTTTGCATACTGGAAGCAGTTCTGTCTTGACTGGCTTAAGGCGCTGGGGCTTAAGGAGGAAGAGGTTCGTTACCGCGACCACTCTCCGGAGGAATTGAGCCATTACAGCAAGGCGACTACAGATGTAGAGTTCTTGTTCCCGTTTGGATGGGGCGAGCTGTGGGGGATTGCCGACAGGACAGACTTCGACCTGACCCAGCATCAGAATACTTCCAAGCAGGACATGAGCTATTTTGACGACGAGAAGAAGATTAAATATATACCCTATGTCATTGAGCCGTCACTGGGAGCGGACCGAATGGTTCTGGCATTCCTGTGCAGCGCATATGACGAGGAGGAATTAGAAGGCGGAGACATGAGGACAGTTCTTCGTTTCCATCCGGCGCTGGCTCCGGTGAAGATTGGCGTACTTCCTCTTTCTAAGAAGCTGAATGAGGGCGCCGAGAAGGTATATGCACAGCTTTCTAAGAAGTATAACTGTGAGTATGACGAGCGCGGCAATATTGGTAAGCGTTACCGCCGTCAGGACGAGATTGGAACACCGTTCTGCGTGACCTATGATTTTGAGTCTGAGGAGGACGGGGCTGTAACCGTACGTGAGCGTGATTCCATGGCACAGGAAAGAGTTAAGATTGACGAGCTTGACGCATATTTTGCTAAGAAATTCGAGTGGTAGAAAAGAGAGTGAGGAGGCAGTAGAATGAGTCTTACTGCCTCCTCTTCTGTAATCACTTTATCTGGCAAAATGATTACTCGCTCATATGACATTTATATTTAGGAAAGAGTGATTAAGTTTATTTCACGTAATTCTCCGGATGTAATCTTCTGTCTCTGTATTCTGCGCATGCGGTAAAGAGTACGTCTGTGGAAGAGTTCAAACCTGTCTCGCAGGAATCCTGAATAACGCCTACGATGAAACCAACGCCCACAACCTGCATTGCGATGTCGTTAGAGATACCGAACAGACTGCATGCCATAGGAATCAAAAGCAGAGAGCCGCCCGCAACTCCGGATGCTCCGGCTGCACTTGCCGCAGATAACACACAGAGAATAAATGCGGTTGGAAAATCTACGGAAACGTTCATGGTATGTGCCGCGGCCAACGCCATTGTTGAAATCGTAATCGCCGCGCCTGCCATATTAATGGTAGCGCCAAGCGGAATGGATACGGAGTAAGTATTCTCATCCAGTCCAAGGTTCTCACACAGTTCCATATTCACCGGAATATTGGCTGCGGAGCTTCGTGTAAAGAAAGCAGTGATAAAACTGTCTTTCAGGCAGCGGAATACCAGAGGAAACGGATTCGAACGCATACACAGGAACGCAATCAGCGGATTCAGAACCAGCGCTACGAATGCCATCGTGCCTACCAATACAAGAATCAGACGGCCGTAACTTAACAGTACTCCAAGTCCCTGTTCGGAAATGGTAGTGAAAATCAGACCCATGATACCGAAAGGCGCGCAGCTGATAATCCATTTTACAGCGGTCGCTACTGCGTCAGAGATATTCTCTAAGGCCTGCTTCGTGCCTTCGTTGGCCTTCTTAAGCGCGATACCGAAGATACATGCCCATGCCAGGATACCGATATAGTTCGCCTTTACGATAGAATCAACCGGGTTGGCTACAACGTTCATCAACAGGTTCGTCAAAACCTCCGTCACTCCGCTGGGAGGAGCAACATCACTGGCGGCTGTGCTTTCAGACAGCGTTAAGGTGATTGGGAAGATATAACTTGCCAGTACTGCGGACAATGCAGAAATCAGGTTCCCCAACAGATAAAGAATGACGATAAACTTCATATTCGTCTTTTGGCCTTCTCCCATATGGCACAATGCGCTCATAACAAGGAAGAATACGAGAATAGGGGCGACGCCCTTCAAAGCTCCGACAAACAGGTTGCCTAAGATGGAGATCGCCGTTGCCTGCGGAATTACCAGTCCAAGGATAATACCGATGATCAGCCCGCAGATAATCCTCTTTACAAGGCTGATGCTGTTCCATGTGTTCAATACGTTTTTCATGTTCACTTACCTTTCTTTGCAGATGAAAATATCTGCAATTCCTCTCTAATAAAAATATGTTCCCCGATTTATTGATATATTGTCATGGAGGAAGATGTCAGAGGTAACATCAGGCTCCCATCCGTTCTGAATATATCAATACTAACAGTATTCATTATATAGAAAAATATGCAGATTGTAAATAGTAATTTGTAAAAAATAACTATATATATTTTTGGCAGTGTGTGAAAAAAATGTCATAATAGACAAAATAAAGTGTTTGTTATAAAAAAATATTGTATACAAATATCAAAATTGTATAAAATGAGTGGCTTTGTAGTGATATGTACAAAATGATAAAATATTTGGATGATATGATAAAAAAAAGAAACAAAATATACAAAGGAATCCATTGTAAGTCATGACAGGGAGTGTTATAATGACAACAGATAAATAGCCGCCGGGGAGGCGGCTGGAACAGGAGGAATATAGAATTGAGTGAAATGAACGATGGATTGATGTGGGCGCTTGTGAAAGAGAAGCCGGAAGAGGGATTGTGGATGAAGCGGGTTCCCATTCCTGAGGTAGGCCCTAATGATGTGAAGATTAAGATTCGGAAGACGGCAATCTGCGGAACAGACGTACATATCTATCAGTGGAACGACTGGGCGCAGCATACGATTCCGGTTGGATTGACGGCAGGCCATGAGTATGTGGGCGAGGTTGTGGAAACAGGAGAAGGAGTAAGAGGCTTTCAGATTGGTGATTTGGTATCCGGTGAAGGACATATCACCTGCGGCAAGTGCAGGAACTGTCTGGAAGGACACAAGGAGAACTGTAAGGATGCAAAGGGCGTGGGTGTGAACCGCAACGGAGCATTCGCGGAGTATCTTGTGATTCCCTCATGTAACGTATGGCCATGTAATCCGGCAATTCCGGAAGAGATGTATGCGATTTTTGATCCCTTTGGCAATGCCACCCATACTGCTTTGTCTTATGACATGCTGGGTGAGGACGTGCTGGTAGCCGGCGCGGGACCAATCGGCTGTATGGCGGCGGCAATCGCGAAGTTTTCAGGCGCAAGGCATGTTGTGGTTACAGACCTGAACCCATACCGGCTCGAGCTTGCAAGAAAACTTGGCGCCACCAGGACTGTGAACCTGACGGAAGAGAAACTTTCAGACGTAATGAAAGAGATTGGCATGACCGAAGGCTTTGATGTGGGACTTGAGATGTCAGGCTCCCAGGCAGGGCTTCACGACATGATTCATAACATGAAGCATGGCGGTAATATTGCGCTTCTGGGACTGCAGAGGACAGACGCTAAGGTGGATTTGGAGACGGTAATCTTCAATGGTCTGAATATCCGCGGTATCTACGGAAGAAAAGTGTGGGATACATGGTACAAGATGTCTACCATGATTCAGGCAGGGCTTGACATTTCCCCGATTATTACCCATCATTTTGATATCAAAGACTATGAGAAGGGCTTTGAGGCTATGATTTCCGGACAGTCTGGTAAAGTAATTCTTGATTGGGCCCATGTGAATGACTAAATTTTAAAAAGGAAGGAATAATAAGAAGATGGCACGTAAAGACGATATTTTAAGCATTTATACGAAAGAAGTGGAAGGGATCAAAGAGGCAGGCCTGTTCAAGGGTGAGGCTCCCTTTGTTTCGCCTCAGGGAGCAAGAGTGAAGATGGAAGACGGAAGAGAGCTGCTCTGTATGTGTGCGAACAACTATCTGGGACTAGGGGATAACCCGCGTCTGATTGAGGCCGCTAAGAGAACTTATGATGAGAAAGGATATGGAGTTGCTTCTGTACGTTTTATTTGCGGAACTCAGGATATCCACAAGAGGCTTGAGAAGAAGATTTCCGATTTCCTTGGAACAGACGATACAATCCTGTACTCCTCCTGCTTCGACGCCAACGGAGGATTATTCGAGACAATCCTGACAGCGGATGACGCGGTAATCAGTGATGAGCTGAATCATGCTTCTATTATTGATGGAGTCCGCCTGTGTAAGGCAAAACGTTTCCGCTATAAGAACAATGACATGGAAGATTTGGAAGCCAAGCTTAAGGAGGCGGACGAGGCAGGCGCAAGAATCAAGCTGATTGCCACAGACGGTGTATTTTCCATGGATGGAATTATCTGCAACCTGAAAGGCGTGTGCGACCTTGCCGATAAGTATAATGCTCTGGTGATGGTGGACGACAGCCATGCCGTAGGCTTCGTAGGCAAGACCGGACGCGGAACGCCGGAATACTGCGGCGTACAGGGACGTGTGGATGTTATTACGGGAACCTTAGGAAAGGCTTTGGGAGGAGCATCCGGCGGTTACACGTCAGGACGAAAGGAGATTATCGACCTGCTTCGCCAGAGAAGCCGTCCGTATCTGTTCTCCAATTCACTGGCTCCGGCAATCGCGGGCGCAAGCATTGAGCTGTTCGATATGCTGGATGAGAGTACGCAGCTTCGGGATCATTTGGAGGAAGTGACGGCATATTACCGCAAGGAGCTGGTGGACAACGGATTCGATGTTATCCCGGGAACACAGCCCTGTGTGCCGGTTATGCTGTATGACGAGAAGACGGCGGCTGAATTTGCGAAGAGGATGATGGAGAAGGGCGTGTATGTGGTAGCTTTCTCCTATCCGGTTGTTCCGAAGGGGAAGGCAAGAATCCGTACGCAGGTATGTGCAAGCCATACGAAAGAAGATATTGATTTTATTGTCAAGTGCTTTAAGGAAGTCAGAGAAGAGATGAAATAGGATAAAAACAAGGGGCGTAGTAAAATTTTATTTTACTGCGTCCCCTCATTGTCAAGCAAGGAAGAATCTGTTAGAATGAGAAACGTGCGCGTTTATCTAACAAAATATATAAGAAATGGAGGAAGTATAGTCATGAGTCAGGAAAATATCTGGAGAGCTTATTCTCCGGCTGCATTAGAGGAATTAGAGAAGGTAAACAACGAGTATAAGGTTTGCCTGGATGAGGGTAAGACGGAGCGGGAGTGTATTGACGCATCCGTGAAGCGGCTTGAGCAGAAGGGGTATCAGTCTCTGGAAGCATTGAAGGAGGCAAAACAACCTCTGAGGTCCGGAGACAAGGTGTATGCTGTCTGTATGAATAAGGCAATTGCAATCTTCCATGTGGGCAGGCAGCCTCTCGAGGCGGGCATGAACATTCTGGGTGCTCACGTTGATTCTCCGCGTATTGATATCAAGCAGAATCCGCTGTATGAGAATGATGAACTTGCCTATCTGGATACCCATTACTACGGCGGTATCAAGAAATATCAGTGGGTTACAATTCCGCTTGCTCTTCACGGCGTAATCGCAAAGAAGGACGGAACTGTGGTTAAGGTAAATATCGGAGAGAAGGACGAGGACCCGGTATTCGTCATTACGGATTTGCTTGTCCACCTGGCTGCGAAGCAGATGGAGAAGAAGGCAGGCGAAGTCATTGAAGGAGAGAAGCTTGACCTGCTGATTGGCAGCCGTCCAATCGAGAAGGACGAGTCTCTCGACAAAGAAGAGAAGGATACGGTAAAGGCCAATGTAATGCGTCTTTTGAAAGAATACTACAACATGGAGGAAGAAGATTTCGCATCGGCAGAGCTGGAGCTTGTGCCGGCAGGCAAGGCTAGAGACTGCGGGCTTGACCGGAGCATGGTAATGGCCTATGGGCAGGATGACAGAGTGTGCGGCTTCACATCGCTTTTCGCTATTCTGGATGTGGAAGAGGTGGAGAGGACGGCTTGCTGTATTCTTGTGGATAAGGAAGAGATTGGCAGCGTAGGCGCCACAGGTATGCACTCCCATTTCTTTGAGAATGCAGTTGCAGAGCTGCTTGCCCTAGAGGGAAACGAGTCGGATCTTAAGCTGAGACGTACTCTTGCCAATTCCAGGATGTTATCCTCTGATGTGAGCGCTGCCTATGACCCGATGTTCGCAGAAGCCTTCGAGAAGCGCAGCTCTGCGTTTTTCGGTAAGGGCCTGGTATTCAACAAATTTACCGGAAGTAAAGGAAAAGGTGGTTCCAATGATGCGAATGCCGAATATCTGGCAAAGATTCGTAAAATCATGGATGACGGCAAAGTAGGTTATCAATACGCCGAGCTTGGCAAGGTAGACGTAGGCGGCGGCGGAACCATTGCATATATTATGGCAAACTATGGCATGGAGGTTATCGACAGCGGCGTTGCGGTACTGTGTATGCATGCCCCGTGGGAGGTAACCAGCAAGGCAGACGTATATGAGGCATATAAAGGTTATAAGGCGTTTTTGTTAGCTGAATAGATATTGTATGAACGGAGCTGCCGCGAAATAACCCTTGAGTAAAGGATTTTCGCGGCAGCTTATTTTTATCTGTGAGTCTCATTGTTCTCAAGGTTTCCCTGAGAGCCTCTAAGCGAATCCGTAATTCCCTTAACGGAAGAAGAGTACTCTGACGGCGACATTCCCGTAGCTGCCTTGAACTGTTTGGAAAAATAGGGAAGGGAGCTGTAGGAAAGATAATAGGCAATCTCCGTGAAATTCATGGTTCCTTCACGGATAATCTCTCGGGCATGCTGAATCTTCATGGTATTAAAGTAGTCGATGACGCCGCAGCCCTTGGCGTCATGAAACAGCGCCTGCAGTGCAGAGCGGCTGATGGAAAAAGCATTGCATATATCCGACAGCTTAAGCTGTTCACAGATATGCTCTTCCATATACCGGATGATTTCGTCAAGGCGGCTTTGTCTGACAGAATGTTTCTCAGGCGAGTCCTTGGGGATGGCAGAATCCGATACCGTGTTTTCCGGATGATTCCTGATACAGGTAATCAGAAACAGTTCCAGGTAGAGAATAATTAGCTGCTGTGAGGCAAAGGGAGTGTTCTCTCTGATTTTTACCTGTTCTACACTGGGCAGGTTCATGGGAGTGGAGAAGGTCTGCTTCCCCTCTGATATAATATGGGAGATCAGGGTACGTTCTTCACTCGACAGCGTATAGCTTTTGTGTACAAAGTGCTTCATAGCCGGCGATTTACATATGAAAGAAATAGCAATCAGGTTCGGAGAATTTTTGCCAATGGATTTGATGGCATGAAATTCATTAGGCTGATGAAATATAATGTCTCCTGTATTCAGCGTCATCCAGGTATCATCGTACCGGACGGATACAGTCCCGTTATCTACATATAAAAATTCCCAGAAATCGTGTGCTTCCCCCTGGAAAATAAAGTTCTTCATATATTCGAAGTAATGGAGGGTGATAATAGAGTCAATCTGAATTTCTTTGCGCAGCCTGGTTCTAATGTATGTCATATGATTACCTCTCTGTTCCATGAATTGTAACTTATCACTAACCATGCAGTGAATGTCGAAGCACACTTTAGTGTGCTTGTATAAATAATAGCAGAAATGAGATAATTATACAATAACCATAGACGATAATATAAGCATAATTGTGCAAATTATAATATAATACTATATAAATAAAAAAGAAAACGTGCATAATAACTAAAAGAGAAAGGGACGATATGATAAGTATTGAAGTAAATAATATAAAAATTGGCTTTGAAGAAGAAAGCCTTCGTTTTACATTATATAAGAAGGATACCATATGGGAATGGAGTGAATCCTATAAACCACATTTCGAATATGAAGGCGGGAGCTTAGAATTTAAAGATGCAATTTCCATAAGCCACGAACAGGTGGAGACCGGATTGGGAGTTGGCATTCGAAGCAGGTATCAGGGATTTTTGGTTGAGGGATCCGAAGCTCCATATACTTTCGAGACTTATGTATGGATTGAGCGAACCACAGAAAATATTTATTTTGAATGGATACCTGTCTGTGAGGAAGGGCTGCAGGTAAAACGTGTATACTGGCCGGGGTCAATGGCGTTTGAGGAAAAATCTAAGGATTGGTATACGCTTTTGAATTGCCAGCAGGGGTTGTTGATTCCGAATACATGGGAGACAGAGCTTGGGCCAATCGTGTTTGACGGATTCTTTGGAACTGCGGGAGGGTATATGCCATGGTTTGGACAGATTAAGGAAGAAGAAGGATGCCTTGCGCTGTGTACGACGCCTTGGAATGCAGGATACCAGGCAGAACACCCGGCAGGAGGACCTTACACTCATGTGAATGTTTACTTCGAGCCAAGCCTTGGCAGGATGGAGTACCGCAGGGTTATGCGCTATACGCTGATGAGCGGCTGTGATTACAATGATATGTGTAAGGCTTACCGTACATATGTGAATGAGCAGGGAAAGCTACGCACTCTGAAAGAGAAGGCGGCGAAGGTTCCGGCAATAGATAAGCTGATTGGTTCCGGGTTTGTACATGCGGGGATCAAGACCCATGTATGTGAGAACTCCGATTTCTTTGACCCTAAGCAGCCGGATAAGAACAATCATCTGACTACATTTGCAGAAAGAGAAGCACAGATGAGAGGACTTTATGAGGCGGGAGCGAAGAAGGTTTACCTGCATCTGGATGGCTGGGCGCAGCCGGGATATGATAATCAACATCCGGACTATATGCCGGCATGTGAGGAAGCGGGCGGCTGGGCAGGAATGAAATCTCTTGCAGATACCATGCATGAGCTGGGATATTTGTTCGGTATTCATGACCAGTATCGGGATTTTTATCTGGAAGCGCCCAGTTTCGACGAAGATTATGCATGCCGTCTGACCGACGGAACCATTCCCAGACATCAGCGCTGGGCGGGCGGTCCGCAGTCTTTTCTGTGCGGCACTCAGGCTCCTTATTATGTGAAACGGAACTTCACTGCCCTTCGTGAGAATCAGATTAAGCTGGATTGTGCGTATCTGGATGTATTTACCTGCAATGAAGGGGACGAGTGTAATAATCCGCGCCACAGGATGAGCAGGAGGGAATGCTACGAGGAGAGGAATCACTGCTTCGATTATCTCATGTCGCAGGGAATCCTTCCAAGTTCCGAGGAGGTCAATGACTGGTGTGTGCCCAGTATGGTATTCTGCCACTACGCTCCTTATGATTTTATGTTAAGGGAGCCGGGCAGCCCGAAGTTTGGAGTGCCTGTACCGTTGTTCAACCTGGTATTCCATGATTGTCTGATTGAACCATGGATGATGGATCAGGTAAGCGGCAGCGAGGATTATATGTTGTACGCCGTATTGAACGGCGGTGCGCCCTACCTTCTGAGGGACGGTGCATACCCGAATTTTGACGGTTCTTTTGAGACGTTGGGGCTGGGTCTTAAGGAAGATATCAAGAGATGCGACGTGGTATGCGAACTGCACGAGAAGGTAGCCAAATGCGAGATGGTGCGCCATGAGATGGTGGATGGGGATTACGCCGTTCAGCGCACAGTCTTCGCAGACGGTACCACAGTGACGGTTGACTTCAGAAAGCAGACCTATGAGATTGCTGATGGGACAGAACAATAAAATTCATATATAAATGAAAAGAAAGGGATGGAAAGATGGGCAAACGAATGAAAGTTGCAATAGCAGGGCTTGGCAGCCGGGGAAAAGATATTTATGCAAAGTCTGCAAAGCTTCACCCGGAAAAGATGGAGATTGTTGCAATTGCGGATGTTGACCCGGAGAAGGTGGCCCTCGTTGCAGAGGAGTATCATGTACCAAAAGAGGCATGTTTTACCAGTGCAGAAGAGATGCTTAAGCAGGATAAGCTTGCCGACGCCATGATTATTGCGACTCAGGACCGGCAGCATGTGGGGCATGCTTTGGCGGCTTTGGAAAAAGGTTATCATTTGCTGCTGGAAAAACCGGTTTCCCCTGACCTTGATGAGTGCAGGAAACTGGCCAAGGCAGCAGAGCGTTTTGAAAAGAAGGTAGTTGTATGTCATGTGCTCCGTTATACGCCGATTTACCAGAAGGTGAAGGAATTGTTGGATTCCGGCGTGATAGGGGACGTGGTATCTATCATGGCGTCCGAGAACGTGGGATGGTTTCATCAGGCGCACAGTTTCGTACGGGGAAACTGGGCCAATTCTGACGAGACAAGTCCGATGATTCTTCAGAAATGCTGCCATGATATGGACTTGTATCTTTGGCTTGCAGGAAAGACCTGTGAATCCTTGACTTCCTATGGAGATACCTATTTATTCAAGAAAGAAAATGCGCCCCAGGGATGTGCAAAACGGTGTCTGGACGGCTGTAAGGTTAAGGACGCTTGTCCGTTTGACGCAGAGAAGATTTATTTGGACAATAAGGTGTTCGGCTACCGTAAAGGCAACCGGATATGGCCCTTAGACGTATTGGTACCTTCCGGACCCACAGAAGAAAAGGTTTTGGAGGCCGTTAAGAAAGGCAGATATGGACAGTGCGTTTACCACTGTAACAATAATGTGGTAGATCATCAAGTAGTGAATTTAAAGATGACGGATGGAACCACCATGAGCTTTACCATGTGCGGGTTCACACCGGAGATTTCCAGATATGCCCGGTTCATGGGAACAAAAGGCGAGATACGTGTGAGCATGGAGCAGATGGCAGAGGACTGCGAGATTAGCATTCGTAGATTTGAAAGTGATATGCCTGTGGAGACGATTGACGTGGCGTCCCTTGCGGAAGATTTTTCCGGACATGGCGGCGGAGACGACCGAATGTTGGTGGAATTTTTGGATATCATCAGCGGCGAGAAGGAAGAAAGCTCATATGTGACGTCCTTAGACCGTTCGCTGGAAAGCCATTACTGCGCTTTAGCGGCAGAATATTCCAGGACCCATGAGGGATGCCCGGTAAAGATAGGGGAATTTGCAAAATAGTTGTAACGGTATGTAAGCTTTCCCGAACTATGGAAGCTTCATATATAGATTCAAATTCTGAAAATAAAAAGAAAAGGAGAGTGAAACTATGAAAAAGAATTTGAGAAGATTAGTAGCATTTGGACTTACAGCAGCGATGGGAGCAACGATGCTTACCGGATGCGGCGGCGGAGACAAGGGTGGGGGTTCCTCATCATCCTCCTCAGGCGGCGGAGAAAGCAAGGATGGAAAAGTTGAGCTGACCATGGCAGTATGGGATTCTGACCAGGAGCCTGTCATGCAGGAGATGGCGGAGGCTTATAGCAAAGAGCATCCAAACGTTACGGTTAAGACACAGCTTACCACATGGACAGAGTATTGGACCAAGCTTGAGGCCAGCGCTATGGGTAATTCTTCCGCAGATATTATTACCATGAACGTGCTCCATGTAGAGGAGTATGCGGATGCAGGTATCCTCATGGATCTGACAGACGCAGAGAAGGAGTCAGACCTTAATGCAAGCGAGAACTTCCCGGCTCCATTGCTGAACGGTTATACGGTTGAAGGCAAATTATACGGAATCCCGAAGGATTTTGATACCAACGCTATTTTCTATAATAAAGAGATCTTTGACAATGCAGGCGTAGAATATCCGAAGGATGGAATGACTTTTGAGGAATTCCGTAAGTTATGTGAAGACCTTGATGCAGCAGGACTTCCGGAAGGCGTTTATCCGGTTCCGGTAAACCGTAACTCAGGACAGACGACTTATGATGCAACCATCTATGCAAACGACGGATATATCCTGAATGAGGATAACACAGAGGTAGGCTGGGATGATCCTAAGACTATCGGCGGAATCCAGCCATGGCTTGACTTGGTTTTAGACGGGCTTTCACCGTCCCTTGAGCAGATGGCAAACACAGACCCAGACAGCATGTTCCAGGGCGGACAGGTAGCAATGTATCTCTCCGGTAACTATATGATTCCTTCTTACAACAAGACTCTGGAAGGAAAGTATGGTATCGTTTCAAGACCTACCTTTAATGGAAAGAATACAGATATCATCAATGGTCTTGCATTCTCTGTATCTGCATTTACAGAGCATCCGGAAGAGGCTGTAGACTTTGCATTATGGCTTGGAAGCAAAGAGGCGCAGACAATCCAGGCTGAGGCCGGTGTTGTTATCTCCGCAAGAAACGACTGTCAGGATATCTATGTGGGAACACATCCGGACCTGAACCTTCAGGTATTCCTTGACAACGTAGAGAACGCAGAGCTGCTTCCGCACTGTAAGGCGACGTCTGAGCTTGCACAGGTTGAGAAGACATACTTAGAGCAGGCATGGATGGGTGATATTACTCTGGAAGAGGCATGTAAGAAGATTAAGCCTGAGGCAGATGCAATCCTTGACAAGATGAATGCAAAATAAGTAAAGTAGGGAAAGAGTATGGGCGAGGAAAAGAAAATGGCAAAACCTGTGAAACGGAAAGCCAGTAAAAGAGATAAGAAGGACTGGTTGGCGGCGTATGTGTTTATTGCACCGGTAACGATTGGACTTGTGATATTCTATGTGATTCCGTTCATCCAGAACTTCTGGTTTAGTTTTAACGATGTAAATAAGTTTAATATGGCTACTTTTGTAGGGCTTCAGAATTATAAGCAGTTATTCCAGGAGCCGGATTTGCTTCTGGCGATGAAGAACACGCTGATCTATGCGGTTGTTACGGTTCCGATTGGCTTGGGACTGTCGCTGTTGGTGGCGTCGCTGCTTAATTCAAAGATTAAGGGAACTTCCTTTTATCGTACAATTTATTTCCTGCCGTCCGTAACCATGTCAGTAGCCGTTGCCCTGGTTTGGAAGCTTATTTTCCACAGCGAGTACGGAATCTTTAACGCTGTGATTGAGGCTTTAGGCGGAGAGGGAAAAAGCTGGCTGACTACGCCGTCTACGGCGCTTGGGTGTGTTATGATCGTTGCAATCTGGGGAAGTGTCGGATACAATATGATCATTCTGCTGGCAGGTATGCAGGGGATTTCCAAGTCCTATTATGAAGCGGCGGCAATTGACGGGGCCGGCCCCGGAACCATATTTTTCAAGATTACCATACCGTTGCTTTCACCTACGATCTTTTTCGTAATCATCACGGGAATGATCGGCGCCT
>CATLIP010000029.1 GCA_949957035.1 uncultured Lachnospiraceae bacterium | reverse complement strand
TGGTCCCCCCTCTTTGACAATTTTGATTATCCTGAGTACCACGGAGGTGTAGGATAATCAAAATTGTCAAACGATAAGGAGATATGCTATCAGTATTTAGACATCTCTTAAGAAGAGAAAGGAGAAGCACATGGCAAAATATATTCTAAAACGAGTTCTGCTTGCAATCGTAACGTTGTTCGTATTGACGAGTATTGTGTTCGTGTTGGTGCGTTTATTGCCTGGCGACCCGTTTTCAAATCCGAAGATGACCCCGGAGATTCAGGCGAATCTGGAGGCATATTACGGGCTTGATAAACCGCTGCCGGTGCAGTATGTTACATATATGAAGAACGTACTTCATGGTGACTTAGGCTATTCCATGAAATATGAGGGACGTACAGTCAACCGTATTATCGCAGAGTCTTTCCCATATTCTGCGGACTTAGGAATCAGAGCGTTGTGTTTTGCGTTCTTTTTCGGGATTATATTAGGTATCATAGCGGCGCTTAACCGCGGAAGGAAGCTGGATTTTGTCTGTATCCTGATTGCGATTATCGGAACGTCCATACCTGATTTTATTATGGGTTCACTGTTACAGTATTTCTTTGGAATCAAGTGGCAGCTTCTGCCGGTTGCGCAGTATACCAGTTTCAAACATACAATTCTGCCGTCTATTGCGGTGGGGTTCTACACCCTTGCGTCTGTGTCGCGTCTGATGCGTTCCAGTATGTTAGAGGTTGTTACTTCTGACTATACGAAGACGGCCAGGGCAAAGGGGTTATCAGAATTTCGGGTAACCTTCAAGCATCAGATCCGTAATGCGATTACACCGATTATTACGATTATGGGACCTACGGTTGCTTCCGTACTGACAGGTACTTTTGTAATTGAGGCGCTGTTCGCGATTCCGGGCATGGGCAAGCACTATGTTGACAGTATCAATATGTCTGATTATACATTGGTTCTGGGAATGACGATTTTCTATGGCGCATTCCTTGTCATAGCAATCCTGATTGTGGATATCCTGTATGGCATTGTGGATCCGAGGATCCGTCTCAGCGGAAAGAAAGGGTAGGTGAGTGGACGTGGCAGAGATAACAAAAGAAAGATTTAAAGTTATTGGAAAAAATACAAAGAGCATGGAGTCCATTTCCCGCCCCAATATCGGTTACTGGCAGGATGCATGGCGAAGGATTCGCAAGAACAGGATTGCCTTCTTTTCGCTGTGTCTGATTATTTTATATATATTGCTGGCTATATTTGCACCTGTGTTCAGCCAGTATGATTTCGCGACGCAGAGTGTAGAGAAGATGAGCCAGTCCCCTTCGAGTGAGCACTGGTTTGGAACGGATTCCCTTGGACGCGACCTCTGGGTACGTGCATGGATGGGCGCCAGAGTATCTCTTACCATTGGATTTGCCGCAAGTATCATCAATGCATTCGTCGGCTCGATTATGGGAGGCATCTCAGGCTTTTACGGGGGCAAGGTAGACATGCTGATTCAGCGTATCGTAGATGTACTGTATGGAATCCCAAGTATGATCGTTACCATCCTTCTGATGGTTGTCATCGGTAACGGCGTACACTGTCTGATTATTGCTATGTGTATCGTGGGATGGATTGGAAGCTGCCGGTTTGTCCGCGGCGAGGTGCTGAAACTCAGAGAGTCTGATTTTGTTGCGGCGGCAAGGATTCTTGGCGTGCCGGACATCGTGATTATTGTGAAGCATATTCTTCCTAATGTAATGGGTCTGATTATTACGAATCTGACCATGGCGATTCCGGGGGCGATTTTCCAGGAGGCGTTCCTAAGCTATATCGGTCTTGGTATCAAGCCGCCGGGATGCAGTTGGGGCGTTCTTGCCAAAGAGGGTATCGCCCAGCTTCGTATTCACCCTTACCAGGTTGTAATACCTGCGGCATTAATCTGTACGACGATGCTCGCGCTGAATCTGTTGGGCGACGGCCTGCGTGATGCATTCGATCCGAAACTTAGAGGAACAGAATAGGAAAGGAGTAAGAAGATGGAAAATTTATTAGAAGTTAAGAATCTGACATTCTCCTTTCATACCTATGGCGGTGTTGTAAAGGCGGTTCGTGACGTCAGCTTTGAGGTTCGTCCGGGCGAGATTCTTGGTATTGTAGGAGAGTCCGGCTGTGGTAAGAGCGTAACCTCCTCCTGTATTATGAGGCTGAATCCGGAGCCTCCGGGATTTTTCGAGGGCGGAGAGATTCTCTATAAAGGCGACGACGTGCTCAAGATGGATAAGAAGGCTCTTCGTAATATGCGCGGAACGGAGATTGGTTTTATCTTCCAGGACCCCATGACTTCTCTGAATCCGACTATGAGGATTGGAAAGCAGATTGAAGAGGTTTTCGTGGGAAAAAAGAATATGAGCTCTGCCGAGAAGAAGCAGAAGGCTCTGGATATTCTGAAAATGGTGGGAATCTCGGATGGAGAGCGAAGGTATAAGCAGTATCCCCACGAGCTGTCCGGCGGTATGAAGCAGCGTGTCATGATTGCCATTGCGCTGGTGGGGAGCCCCAGTATTGTCATTGCAGACGAGCCCACCACGTCTCTGGATGTTACGATTGAAGCCCAGATTCTGGATTTGCTGAAGAATCTTCAGAAGACGCTGAATACATCAATTATTTTAATTACCCATGACCTGGGAGTTATTGCAAAGCTTTGCGACCGTGTTTTGGTTATGTACGGAGGAAAGGTTGTGGAGCGAGGCACTGTGGATGAGATATTCTATGAGACCAGCCATCCGTATACAAAGGGACTGATGCAGTCCATTGCAAGGCTGGATACTGCCAAGGGAGAAAAACTAAAACCAATCGAAGGGACACCTCCTGACTTATTTTCCCCTCCGGTTGGATGCCCGTTTGCAGCGCGGTGCGAATATTGCATGGATGTGTGTCTTGATACGCCGCCTGAGATGTATGAGCTTTCCGATGAGCATATGACCTGCTGCTGGCTGCAGCATGAGTTCGCGCCGGATACAGATATGAAAAGAGCAGCAAAGAAAGGAGAGGTGAAATAATGGCGAATAATGAGACAAATCAACCTCTCGTACAGGTAAATAATTTATGTAAATATTTTCAGATCAGCCGCAAGGAGACCTTAAAAGCGGTGGACGACGTAAGCTTCACCATCAATAAGGGCGAGACGGTAAGCTTAGTAGGAGAGTCCGGCTGCGGAAAGTCTACCACCGGACGCTGTATGATACGTCTGTACAGTCCCACGAAGGGGGAGGTGCTCTATAACGGTAAGGATATTATGAAGTTATCCAGAGCAGAGCAGAAAGAATTCTGCAAAAAAGTGCAGATGATCTTCCAGAACCCTTATTCTTCTTTGAACCCGCGTATGACGGTCAAGGAGATTGTAGGGGAGGGATTGAAACAGCATGGTATGTCCCAGGCGGATACAGACGCTAAGGTGGAGGAGCTTCTTGAGACGGTGGGCTTAAATAAGGACCATATGTCCCGTTTTCCCCACGAGTTCTCCGGCGGGCAGAGACAGCGTATCGGTATTGCCAGGGCGCTTTCCGTTGACCCGGAGTTCATTATCTGTGACGAGCCTATCTCTGCGTTGGACGTGTCGATTCAGGCGCAGGTAATTAATATGCTGAAGAACCTTCAGGAGACCATGGGGCTTACCTATCTGTTTATTGCCCATGACTTAAGCGTGGTAAAATATATCTCTGACAGGGTAGTGGTCATGTATCTGGGAACGATTGTGGAGACGGCAGAGACAGAAGAGCTGTTCTCCAATACCAAACATCCTTATACCAAGGCGCTTTTGTCGGCGATTCCGGAGGCAGACCCGAAGAAGGCAAAGGCGAATGAGCGGATTCCGATTAAGGGAGAGATTCCAAGCCCGATTAATCCCAAGGATTGCTGTCGGTTTGCGGAGCGGTGCCAGTACGCGACGGATCGGTGTTTTAGTGAGATGCCCAAGCTTAGGGAGGTTGCGCCGGGACATATGGCGGCGTGCCATCTGATTGAAGAAAATAAATAGAGTTGGAAGAGGGAAATATATGTCAGAGTATATTTCCCTCTTTTTATAGGAATATGTCTTTGCAGCGCTTGACATCTGTAGGCAAAACCATCAAAATAAGAGACAAGGTAAAGATAGAAAAAGGGGGAATTGTTATGAAGTATTCAGAAAATCCGGATAAGCAATACCACATTCAGGCAGGTAAGGGCGACGTAGGAAAATATGTGATTCTTCCGGGGGACCCCAAGCGGTGCGCCAAGATTGCAAAATATTTTGAGGACCCAAGGCTGATTGCAGACAGCAGGGAATATGTCACCTATACAGGATATCTGGAGGGTGTGAAGGTCAGTGTGACTTCCACAGGAATCGGAGGCCCTTCGGCAGCCATAGCGATGGAAGAGCTGGTGATGTCGGGGGCGGATACATTTATCCGAATCGGAACCTGCGGCGGTATGCTGACAGAGGTTAAGAGCGGCGACATCGTGATTGCCAGCGGCGCAATACGGATGGAGGGGACCAGCCGGGAGTATGCGCCTATTGAATTTCCTGCTGTGGCAGATATTCAGATTACGAATGCGTTGATAGAGGAGGCATGTGAGCTTAAGCAGGATTATCATGTAGGAGTGGTGCAGAGTAAGGATTCCTTCTATGGGCAGCATTCTCCGGAGACTAAGCCGGTCAGTTATGAGCTGCTGAACAAATGGGAGGCATGGAAGAGGCTGGGATGTCTGGCTTCAGAGATGGAGTCGGCGGCGTTGTTCGTCGTTGGAAGTCATCTGCGCGTCAGGGCAGGCTCCTGTTTTCTGGTGGTCGCGAATCAGGAGCGGGAGAAAGAAGGGCTTAATAATCCTGTGGTACATGATACGGATATGGCAATTCGTGTGGCTGTCGGGGCGTTACGGCGTTTGATTACAAAGGAGAGAGAATGAGATGACGATATCAGAAGCTGGAGGAGGAGCCCTTGAGACGGCTCAGATTCAGGAATTGATTGTAACTGCAATAGAACAGCTTAAGTATTCCTATGCACCATATTCCGGTTTTCGGGTAGGCGCGGCGCTTCTTGCACAAAACGGAAGGATTTATACGGGCTGTAACATTGAGAACGCGGCATATACCCCCACAAATTGTGCCGAAAGAACCGCATTTTTCAAGGCGGTCAGTGAAGGAGTCAGAAAGTTTCGGGCAATTTGTATCGTGGGCGGACCCGATGGACGGCTTGATTCCTATACTCCGCCCTGCGGGGTCTGCCGGCAGGTGATGATGGAGTTCTGTGAACCGGAGGAATTTGAGATTATTCTGGCTGTGGGCAAGGAGGATTTTAAAATCTATACCTTGAAGGAATTGCTGCCCCAGGGATTTGGGCCGGGGAATCTTTAGAAAGGATTCCCCATTTCCCATAATCGCCTGTCTACTTCATAAATTCAAACAAATTCATCTGTTTTCCATTCTCTTCGTTCTTGCTTTGGCGAGTCTTTTCCTTTAGAATCAGCTCCTTGGGCAAATCCTTCAAAAATGGGGATTCATCCTTTGAGGCAGTAAGAATAAGAGTCTCCCGGGCTCTGGTAGAGCCTACATAAAACAGACGGCGTTCTTCCTCTTCGTCAGAAACAAAGTTTTCTCTTTCGAATGGAATCAATCCTTTACGCGCTCCAAAAATCAGAACTGCCGGAAATTCTAGACCCTTTGAACCGTGAAGGGTCATTAGAGTGACGGCCCCGGATTTATACGTCTTGTTTTGGCAGCGTTTCAGGTCGCTTTCCACACCAAATTTCAGCGCATCCATAAAATCAGCCATAGTCGAATAAAAGACAGCCGTCTTACATAATTTCTGTATTGCTTTTTTCTTTTCCAAATGTAAATCTATGGCCCACTCCTCCAAAATTTTCAAGGGTTTTTTCTTTTTCAGAAGAGGTCTATATTTGTCGGCCATATTTTCATAAATACTGCTCCTTAAGTCCCCTTCTTCGAGATTCCACAGAAGGCTCAGGGCAGTCTGGCCGGCCAGCTTATTTTCCGGATTAATCAGGCTTTGGAAGAAGCCTATGGCGCCCCGCGCAGAAGGCTCTGTCAGATAGTCGTCCCGTCCTGCTACTATATAGGGTATTCCTTCTTTTTTCAGACAGGTTTCCAGCAAATCTGCCTGCCGGTGGGTTCGGTATAGAACCGCGATATCGTCGAAGCTTCGGATGGAGCCTTCATTTTCCGGAAATATTTCCTGTGCCTCCAGCATTCCGATTCCTCCGGCCAGACGGTTAATCTCTTTTGCTATGAAGATTGCTTCTGCGGTTTCACTGCCTGCGCTCACAAGTCTGACAGAACTTCCCGCCGGCCGTTTTGGGTTCAAATGCCTGACGCCTCCCGGATTTTTGGAAATGATTTCTGAGGCAAAGGCAAGAATCTGCGGTGTAGAGCGGTAATTATCTTCAAGGACAATCCGGCGCGCGTCGGGAAATTCATCCATAAGCCGATTAAAACAGTCAGCGTCAGAACCCCGGAAACCATAGATTGACTGGTCTGCATCTCCGATGACAAACAGTTCTTTTCCGCCTTCATTCCAGGCTTTCACAAGCTGGTATTCAAGGGGACTGATATCTTGAAACTCATCCACCAAGAGATAAGGAAAGATACAGTCTGCGGACTTGTTCCGGGCAATGCGCAGCGCTTCTATCAATATATCGTCAAAATCCAGCAGATTCCATTCCTTAAGAAAATCCTGATAGGCTTCAAAGGCTTCCATAAGCCGGGAGTTCCTTGTATCTTGTTTTGTGGGGCAATCAGTACGGTAAGTTCTTGTCTTGTAATCTGAGACTACATTCAAAAAGCGGGAGGCGCTCATATCCAGATGGAACGTCTTAACCAGCTGCGCCGCCAAATCTTTTGTTTCGATTTCATCGGCAAGGGACGCATTGTTACCGCTTTTCTCCAAAAGTTTCCATGCTATAGAATGAAAAGTTCCAATGGTGAGCTTCTTTGCCGCGGCATTTTTCCCTGTCTTTTTTCGGATACGTTCCCGCATTTCCTCCGAAGCCTTGTTGGTAAATGTGACTGCCGTAATACAGGCGGGTTTGACTCGTCTTGTCTCCAGCAGGTGCAGAATATGGGAGACGAGGGTGTGAGTCTTGCCGGTTCCGGGGCCGGCCGTTACCAGAATAACCCTGTCTATGGCTTCTATGGCTTGAAGCTGCTTTTCATTTGCAATGTCTTTATCAGAGGAGGCTTTGTGAATATCTGAAGCTTGTGAGGGTTCTGAGGTATGCCAAGGCTTTTTCAAGTTGTTCGGATTGGCGCAAGAGGCTGCGCCTGTAAGCGTCGTCTGTCCATCAAACAGGCTGAGCTGTCCTTCCAAGCCGTCAAGCTCTTCCTGGGTGAACAGGCGTATGACGCCGTATTCACCGTCAAATCCGGGGATTCTTGTAACCTTGCCTTCCCTGAGCCTGCCGATTCCTTCTGAAATCAGAATACCCGACACACTGCGGATTTCCTCCAATGGAATCTGGCGCAGAATAGGAAACTCCGGGCCTAACTTCTTAAGCATATTTTGATATTCTCTCTGCACCCTGACGCTTGCGGACGAATACCCTGCGGAGGCGCCGATAATTTCCGGCAGAGGAACCAGACTTTCAAAGAGCGCCGCATGTTTTCTTTTATACCCTTCCTCTCTGTCCGCCATCTGCTCGATACGGTGGGACACGCCTATCGTCAGCTTTCGGCCGCAGACAGGGCAGATGCCGCCGTATTTTTCCGCTTCTGTGGGAGAGAGGCAGACGCCGCATTTTCGATGACCGTCGAAATGATATTTCCCTTCCTCCGGAAAAAATTCAATCGTGCCTTTCAGTCCCTTTCCGGTCTGAATCGCCTCCCTTAATCCTTCGTAGGAGAGGGATATATCTAAAAGATTCGCTTCCCGTCCAAGTTTGGCCGGGGAATGTGCGTCTGAATTGGAAATGAGCTGGTAACGGTCAAGGGCAGAAACCCGCCAATTCATAGGCGGGTCAGAGGAAAGTCCGGTTTCCATTGCATGAATATGGCAGGACAAATCCCCGTAACATTCTTCCACAGAATCAAAACCGGAGAAAGCGCCGAACAGAGAAAAATGAGGCGTCCAGATATGTGCGGGGACATATACGGCCTCAGGACACGATTCCAGAAGAATTTCAAGCAGGTCATGGCAGTCAAGACCTAGTATGGGCCTTCCGTCAGAATGGATATTGCCGATTGCTTCCAGTTTATGGGACACGGTTTCGGCAGCATCAAGCCCCGGCAAGAGGATGAGGCTGTGAACCTTGCGCACCTTATTATATTTTTTGTAAATGGAGCTGATTTCTCCGGTGATTACGAATTGGGGTTTTAAGCTGTCTGCAAGGAAGGGGTCCTCTATTCGATACTCGTCTTTCAGTACATAGAATCCGTTTCCGACAGGCGAAAGTTTTTCCTCAAGCTCCTGCCGCCAGGCCGGATGAGTGAAATCGCCGCTTCCAACGATTGCGATTCCTTTCCGTCTGGCCCATAAATCTAAGGATTCAGGAGTACAGTCCTTGCTGGTTGCCCGGGAATAGCGGGAATGAATGTGTAAATCTGCTATATACATAACGATACCTTCTTTCAAAATCTGACTATATATCAATCATAGGTGGAAAGGGGGTTTTGGTCAATAGAAAAAGGGAATTTGTCGAAAAAAGTCGAACGAAAATCTTTGAAAGATTTTGGAGGTTATTGACAAGAAGAGGGGAATCATGTATGATAAGCCTCACATACATATAGTGTTGTTCAACACATCATAAGAATCATATTTTTATTCAAATCAGAGTGTATCTGTAATGAAGGTTCTAAGCGGAACCATTTCATTCCAAAGAAACCCATGTAAAAGAAAATCAGAAGATTGAAATCGAAAAAGGAAGGAGAAGATGAATTATAAGAGAATTGCTATATTTTTAACATTTATGCTTTTAGCCGCTGCTTTTTGCGGGGCGGGAATTTATGTTGGACGACATGATAAATTTTCAGAGCAGAAGGTGTATGCGGCGCCTGACAAAAGAGAAAGAAAAGAGTCTGAGAAGATTGCCGTAGTCAACTTAGACGAGGGAGTATCAGGAAAAGACGGGCAGGTGAATTATGCGCAGAGGTTGTCTAAATTCCCTTGTATGGATTTCGAGTATGCATCCTTAGAGGCGGCAAGAACCGGGCTTGAAACAGGAAGATACGGGGCGTATGTGATCATTCCTGCGGCTTTTTCGCAGAATGTGGAGAGCATCAACACAGAGCCGCAGGTCTCCCAGATAGAGTACAGGGTCAATCAGTCCTATTCCGGTAAAAGGCAGTATGAACTTCTCTACAATGTAAGGAGTTATATTGATTCCCTGAACAATCATTTGAGCTATATGTATGTGGATAATATATTGAGAGAATTTCATGATGCTCAGGACAAAGCGGTACGTGTGATGGAGAATGATTTAAAGGATATGGAGGCCATAGAGAAGATAAAGACGCAAGACTTGGTGACTCTTGTGGAGATACCTGAGATGCCGAAGGAAGAAACCATGCCGGAAGCGTTGGATATTTCGAAATACACAGCGCGAAGCGTCGGGCTTTCGGAAAGGCTGGAGGAGGAGTACGCAAACAATATCCGGGATATCCAAAGGGAAATTGAATCTATAAGCGCCGGCGGGCTTGATTTGTCAAAGCAGTTAAAAACCCTGAGCGGGCAGGTAAGGGAGATTCAGCTCACCAAGGATGAGAATGGAGAGGATATTGCAGGAAAGGCGGAAGAGAAGTTACGCGTTGAATTAGAGCGGCAGTCGAAGCAGTTGTTAGAGAAAGAAAAGATACTTGGATATTTGAAGAAATTTAAGGATGATAACGAGGAATTAATCAAAAGATTCGAACAGCCAGAGGATACAGACCAGCCCGTATCAGATGACGATGGCTGCCTGCAATGGGTGATTTCATCAGCGCTGAAACAAAATCAGGAGATTGATTCTTTGCTTGAAGAGATGGAGCAGACGAAAGAACTGGATATGGACAGGATAACAGAACTGGTCAAAACAGAATATGTGGATACCTTGAATATCAATGCAGACAGGGTAAAAGATTCATTTTTGAAGAGATATGCAGAGGAACTTACAGTACTCGGTGCATATAATGAGCAGCTTTCCGGTTTTAAGCCTCAGGCCGATGATGTGTTCCTTGCACAGAGTATTCAGGATCTAAGGGAAAACCATAGAATCATGCAGGAAGAGTTATTGGATAATCAGCAGGCCTATATGGAGTTTGCACAGAAATCAGCGGCTTCGTCAAGAGAGTATACAAAGCAATTGCAAAAGCATGCGGCAGAGGCTAAGGAGGCGTCCGAGGAAGCGCTTGCACAAGGCCTAGGCGCGGCAAAAGAAAGGAAAGAAAAGAGCAGCGCCATGAATCAAGGAATTTTAGGAGGCTTTTCGTCAAAGCTTAAATATACGAGGATTGGCAGTGCGGAGTATGCACGAGTCTATCAGTTTATAGCAAATCCACTGAGCGCAGTGGACAGGTCTGTGAATCAAGCGGCTGCAAATCCATAGCGGCTGTGAAATATTTGAGAAGGAGGAAGAAAGATTATGAGTATCAGAATGAACACGGAGGATGTGGTTTTAAGAGGTCAGGAGATTGGGAGCCATGTAGAGGATGTTACGGCTCTTCAGAATTATCTGAATGACGTGGTAAACCGTCAACTGCCGGAGTTATGGGAAGGAAGCGGCTATGAAGGATTTGCCGCGAGAGTTGCGGAGATGGCGCCGAGTTTTGAGGCGATGCGGGAATTGATTGGCGCTATTGGACAGGGTGTTGTAATGAATGCACAGCAGTATGCAGAGTTTGACCGGGCGGCAGGCTCTATGAACCGCGGATAGAAGAAGTGGACCAAAAAGGTGAGATACGGCTTGACCCCGACGTACTCGAATCAGATATGGAAGATGGGGAGGTCACCCGGGCTCCCTTAAGCGACCTGTATGAACTCCCCGTCTTTGCAGAGGAGACGATGCACAAGGCGGGGAAGTGTCAGACAGAGGAAAAACAGATGTTGGAAGGAATACGGCAAGGGGTATTTGGGACGGAGGGAAGGACAGAGGAGGAGAAGCTTGAGAGAATCCATAGCCGGATTTTTCAGGAAATACCAGTGGTTTCAACGGTTGAAGGTTCCGTATCGAGAACTTCGCCGCCGGAGATGAATGAGAAAACGGAGACTTTACAGGGAGCCTTTCTGTTTCCGGGAATCATTGCGGCGGGAATGACAGGCATACTTGTATGGAGATGTTCTTTAAGAAGGCGAAAGTCAGACAGAGAGGGCAATGCCTGCCTCAATCATAGAACAGGAGGAGTAGGGCAATGATTGTTACTTTCATGGAAGGGGAGACCGGGGAGGAAAATAAAAAATTAGATGTTATGGTCAGGCCAAAGCAGAAGATAGAGGATGTCTATGGACAGCTCCTTGAGAATGGATTCCTTTCCGGAGAAGGTCAGAAGATAAAGCCCGGTGTGTATTCCGTACGATGGAAAGAATATGTGGATTCCTCCCAGACATTTTGGCAGGGAAAGATTTATGCCGGGGATATTCTGATGATTGGAGGGCTCCCCAAGATTAGCAGCGAATATTGAAGGAAAAGAGGGGAAGCAGACATTGAAGGTCAGGATACGAAGGAGCGACTTGAGGGCAAAGGGAATATACGACTTCAAACGGCTGGAAGAGAAGCATCATCTGTTTCTCCCCTGCAGAATAGAGGAGGAAAAAGAAACCGTCTGTATGAACTTCGATTTGCGGGGAATGCAGATAGTTGAAGAACTAAAAAAAGAGGAAGAGGCCATGAAATTGGCGGTCTTGCTCCATGTGGCTGAGTTAGAAGAGCTATACCGGAAATATGAGTTTTCACTGGATCCCGGAAACCTGTACTATGATTTGTTAGGCAGGGTCAGGGTGAAAACCAGGGATGTTGTTTCAACTGCCCAAAAGGGAAGGATGAAAAATTTCCTGAGGCAGTACCAGGCATTGATTGGTTATATCCTGGAAGGCTCAAGACCTTATGAGGACTATCTGTATCATGGATTGGAGATTCTAAAGCCGGAGGATGAGGTCACCGGGCTTATGGAACCCGAGACAGTACAGGAAGAAAAACAAATATTATCGGAATACTATGGCCGTATTTTGGAAAAAGAGAAGAATATGCGGAAGGTAGAAATTCGAACCTATAGGAGGCTGGTCAGGTACGGTATGTTTTCGGCTTGTTTACTGCTCCTGCTTATCACAGCCTTCATCTACAGCTTTGGGTGGTATATGCCCAGGCAGGAAAGACTCAGGGAAGCAGGGGACGCCTATATTCGAAAAGATTATATCGCAATGATTGACGCCCTGAAAGGGTTTGAGATAGAAGAGCTTGGCCGCGCCGAAAAATATATGCTTGCCACAGCCTACATTCAGGGACAGGCGGTAGATACCTTTAGTGCGAAGGACAAGGAGAATATTCTGAGCAAAGTTACCTATCAGTCCAATGAAAAGGTGCTGGACTATTGGATATATCTGGGGCGGCTGGAGGTTGAAAAGGCCGAGGACCTTGCTATGAAGCTGTCGGACGACCGACTCTTATTGTATGCATATATGCATGAATTGAGTCAGGTGGAGGATGATGAAGGGTTATCCGGCGAGGAAAAGAATGGCAGGAAGCAGGAGTTGATGAAAGAGATTGAGAATTTGGCTGGAAAACTGGGATTGCTCAGTTAGGAATGAAGGATGCACAGATTGTGAAAGACGTGTGTTCGAACGGGGAGAAAACGTTACAATTTCTTCAGGAAATGAGGCGGCGGTTCGTATTCAGGAATTAAAAAGCCGTTTGTACATACGAGGGATGAAGGCGTTTTTTGAAATAAAGGATGATGAAGACATATATCGAAACGGATATAAGATAAAGGCAGGGACTCTTCACTTATATCCGGGTGATGTGCTTTCACTTGGTAATTTCAAGATTGAAGTGTGGAAAGAAAAGATTGCCGTTCAGGGTTTGTCTGACAGCTATAAGGTGGAATTTCCGGAAGAGTCTAAGGACAGGCTGCCGGAGGGATTTCCGGTGTATAAGCGTTCTCCAAGGCTTATAAAAAGACCTTCTGCTGAAAAGATCCGGATAGAACTTCCAAAAGAGGAAGAGCGGCAGGATAGAAAAGGTTTGTTCATGTCAGTCCTGCCGCCTCTGACTATGATGGCAGTGACGGTGATAATCGGTCTGTGGATGGGGAGAGGAATCTATCTGCTTATGTCTGCTTCTATGGCGGGAATGACGGCTGTATTTTCCGGAATCAGGTATATGGATGAGAAGGCGGTATGTAAGAAAAATAACAGAAGGCGTTATGCATCTTATATGGATTATCTGTGGGGGAAGCATAAGGAGATTGCCTCAGCTTATGAGAGAGAACAGGCAGTTTATGCATACCAATATCCTAAGATGGATGAGCTTGCCGATATGGTAAGAAATTTCCATAGCCGTATCTATGAGAGGCTTGCGTCGGACGAGGATTTTCTCACAGTATCTGTCGGGTATTTTAAAGGAAAGACCAGCCTTCAAATAGAAGGAAAGGAACCGGCATGGGATGCAAAGGAGGAGATACTTACAGGGAAGGTCAGGGAAATTCGAAGACGATATTCGGAGATTGAAAAACCGAAGGTCATTGAGCTGAAACGGGCCCATCTGGGGATGGCAGGGGAGAAGGAAGCTCTGCACAGGCAGCTTGGAATACTGGCGGCGCAGGCAGCATTTTTTCAGAGCTATCACGATCTTCGAATGATTGTAATCT
>CATLIP010000028.1 GCA_949957035.1 uncultured Lachnospiraceae bacterium | reverse complement strand
TGGACCCGGATGTGATTCTGTTTGACGAGCCTACGTCGGCGCTGGATCCGGAGATGGTGGGCGAGGTGTTGGAGCTGATGAAGCAGCTTGCACGCGACGGAATGACCATGGTGGTTGTCACCCATGAGATGGGGTTTGCAAGGGAAGTGGCGAACCGGGTGGTGTTCATGGACGAAGGGCGGATTAAGGAGGAAGGATGTCCGGATGAATTTTTCGGGAATCCGAAGGAGCCGAGGCTTAAAGATTTCTTGTCGAAAATATTATAGAGACTACCCTTGCAGGGCTGCCGGGAAATGTTTGGTTTCCAGAGGCAGCCTTGTTTTTATAATGTAGAAAACTTTGTCCCTATAGCATGAAAACAGTAAATTTACAGTTATTTTGGAATTGTTTATATGTGTTGTCAAAAATAACATTGAGGTTTCCAGTAATTATAGTTATAATAACTATAAGATTTATAGAAATTTACGGCGCTGAAAATAGAGGGGGATGTTTGATGAAAAAAGCAAAAAATATGTGGGGGGATTCTTGCTTTGACCGCTATTTGTTTTGGTTTTTCATTGCGGTTGAACTTCTGATGTCATTTACTTTTTTGGGGTATATTCATATACCGCCGATTTCCGTTACTACGGCATATATTCCAATCCTGGCAGCAGGATGCCTTTTGGGGCCTGAGCAGTCTGTAATGGTTGGGTTTGTTTTTGGCATCGCCAGTATGTATAAAGCGTCGGCCTCTTATGTTATGCCTGCGGATGCTGTTTTTTCACCCTTTTTGAGCGGCGCTCCGGTTGGCAGCCTTTTATTGAGCGTGGGAACAAGAGCAGTGTTCGGGCTTGTGATTGGAATTGCGTTTTTGTCTGCGAAGAAAGGAAAGTATTATCGCCTGTGGATTGGTATGATTTCTGCGATTGCGCCTAAGGTGCATTCATTTCTTGTCTATACTGCTATGGGGGTTTTGTTTCCGGAACTTGGATACCGGTATAGCTCGGCGTTTCATTGGAAAATGGATGATACTGTGTTTGCGGCTGTATGTGTAATAACCGTTGAGTTATTGTGGGTGGTTTATCAAAGTGACGCCATGCAGAATATTAAGTTTTGTATGGATCAGTCCATGAATAATCCTTTTGTGTCGGGGAAGATGAACTGGTTTTTTGCAGGGTTTGAGTTCTTTTTGTTCTGTATGGCAATCTGCGCGGCAGACTATTTTTCCGAAAGAGAATCTTATATGCTTAAGCAGCATGGCATTAGGGTATCCGAGCAGATTTCATTAGATTTGCTGCATCTGCAGATACAGTTTTTGGTTGCTTTTGTGGCATTGAATCTCATTTCTGTGATTATGCTGGTTTCTATTTATAAATATATGGCGTACAAAGAGTATAAGGGTGAGATGGACGAACTGACCGGCGTTATGGGGAGAAGGATGTTTCTTTACCATTGTGAGAAGGCGCAGAAAGAGAATGGAGCAAGGCCGGAGAGTATGGGATGGTTTTTGTTTGTGGATGTGGATTATTTTAAGGAGATTAACGATACTTTTGGGCATGGCGTCGGGGATAAGGTTCTGCGTGAGATTGCAGGGAATCTGCATGGTATTTTTGGAGATTATGGAAAGGTCGGAAGGATTGGCGGGGATGAATTTGCCGTTATTCTTGAGAAAATGATGACGGAGCAGGAATTGGGGCAGCGGTTGGATGAGTTTCTTACGATTATTTCCGGGATTCTCACTGATAAGAAGGTGAGCTGTAGTATCGGCGCGTATCAATTTTGTTTTCCGCAGGAGGTGAAGAATCTGCTGACGGAGACGGATGAGATGTTATATGAGGCAAAAGAGAATGGGCGGGGGTGTTATGTGGTGAAAGCGTGTTGAATATGAGGAATACAGAATAGAAGGAAGAGCGTCAAGCGCAATGCAGAATTTATTGAACCGGACAGATGTTATGAAGAATGGCAAACAATATTCGTACCGGTTTGATAATAAAAACTGGAATGAGCTACGGACGGAAGAAGTACGCAAGTCATTTGAAGGAATCAAAATCGAGGAAAGAAAAGAGGCAATGTTGGAAAATCTCAAAGAAAGATTAGAGCAGACGGAGGAATCCCAACAGCCTCAGAAAGTAGAGATATTCAATATATTGATGTCTGAAAGAAGAAACACTGGTTGAGCCAAATCCGAAGGACATAAGAATACGGCTTACGCATAGTGATACTGTTTTTTTCGGCTCACCAAGAAAAAAACTGTTATCGCCAATGTCAGCAGTTCTGCAACGGCAACGGCAAGCCATATTCCGTCAATCCCCAGTATCAGCGGGAGGGTCAGTACTACTGCGACTTGGAATACCAGAGTCCGAAGGAAGGATATGGCTGCCGACACTACACCGTTGCTCAGGGCGGTAAAGAATGCCGACCCGAAGATATTGAACCCATTAATCAGAAAAGATACCGCATACAGTTGGAAACCATGGCAGGTCATGGTGTAGAGTTCGCTGTCATACCCTACGAAGATATTGGAAAGGGGTGAGGCAAGGACCTCGGCAAGCAACATCAGCGCGACTCCGCAGATACCAACGATTGACAGGCTCATCCTAAGCAGACTTTTAAGCTCCTTATGGTCTCCGGCGCCGTAATGGTAGCCGATAATAGGAGCGCTTCCGATGGAGTATCCAAGAAAGATTGCAATGAATATAAAGTTTACATACATAATAGTTCCGTAAGCGGCGACGCCATTTTCTCCGGCAATGGAAATCAACTGTAGGTTGTAGAGTGAGTTGACTACCGAGAGGGATAGGTTTGTCATCAGTTCAGAAGATCCGTTGGCGCAGGCTTTACCTAACGCCTTGAAGTCCGGACGGGCTTTCACGAGCCTGAGGAGACTTTCATTCCTGCGGGTAAAATACAGGATGGGAAACAGCCCGCCTACCGTCTCGCTGAGTGCGGTGGCAACAGCTGCACCTGCGA
Organism: uncultured Lachnospiraceae bacterium; assembly: GCA_949957035.1. The sequence goes on along the minus strand of CATLIP010000028.1, from coordinate 11,139 downwards.
TTCCCCAGTGAAGTACGGCGATGAACAGATAGTCCAGTACAATGTTCGTAAGCCCTGCGATAATCGTTACTTTTAGTCCCAACTGGGGCTTTTCAGCAGTCACGAAAAAGCTTTGGAATACATTCTGCAGCAGAAACGGCGTCAGGGAGAATAGCAGAATACGTCCGTACAGGACGCACAGGTCTATCATTTCCCCGGTTGCTCCAAGCAAAATTGCGATGGGCCGAAGCAAGAACATTCCGGCTGCGGCGAGGATAATTCCGCCAATGACGGAGACATAGACCAACATGGAAAAATACTGGTTCGCAAGCTCTCTTTTCCCTTCGCCCAACGCTTTTGATACGATTGCGCTGCCGCCTGTGCCAATCATGAATCCAAGTGCGCTTAATCCCATAAGGAACGGCATGATTAGGTTGATAGAGGCAAACGCTGTTTTCCCCACGAAGTTTGACACAAACAGGCCGTCGATTACGCCGTAGATGGACGTGAATATCATCATGATAATGGAAGGCAGTACGAATTGAATTAATTTTTTGTAAGTAAAATGTTCAGACAGTTGTATTCTCATCTTTGAGTCCTCCTTGTGTTTCGAGTTCTGCAAATGTTCAGATTTGCGCTGCATATTTACGCAGATTGTCAGCATATTTTTTATTTAACCGTAGAAATTCCCGCTGCTCTTCTTCATTCATTTCGGCAAAGGTCTGATTCTCTGCATGAATGGCGGGGAATATCTTTTCCGCAACCAGTGCATTACCTTCAGGTGTCAGAAAAATCTGCATATCTCTTCCTTTACCGGGCTTAAGGATGAGATAACCATCCTTTTCAAGCTTGCGGACGGAGGAATGGATGGTCTGTTTGCTTAGAAGAGTTGCTTCACAGATATTCTTCTGGAGACATCCGTCTCCAATCTCGCAGAGGGTGTACAATATATCAAAACCGCTGTCAGACAGCCCAAGCTTCAGGGCAATATCATGGTAAATATGGTTACATTCTTTAAAAATCCGGTTAAATTCTCTCATTCCCGGATGCATGTTGATTGTCATTTTTATAGTCCTCCTTGTTGTGTGTCGTTAATGCCAGGGCAAAACACCTATACGGCTTAAGATAATAAATAGTTAAGTCTGATTTCGTACTTGGTACGGCCTGTGATTGATAGTATAGTCCGATTTCATACTTATGTCAAGCATAAATTACAGAATTTAATATATTGATAATTGTCAAAATATTCTTTATAATAGATGGAAAGACAGGTGTAGGAATACATAAAGTCAGAATAAAGGAGGCTTTGCGATTATGGAGATTAGAGAAGGATATATGCCTTATTTGGAGTATAAGACATATTACCGCATTGTAGGGAAGAAGACGGGGAATAAGAAGCCGTTGGTGCTGCTGCATGGAGGACCCGGGTCTACCCATAATTATTTTGAGGTTCTTGACAGGCTTGCCGAGGAAGACGGGCGTGAACTGGTGATGTATGACCAGATTGGCTGTGGGGAATCCTATGTAGAAAATCGTCCGGATTTGTGGAACGCCAAGACTTGGGTTGACGAGCTGGCTGCCCTGAGAGAACATCTTGGTCTTGATGAGATTCATCTTCTGGGGCAGTCATGGGGCGGGATGCTGCTTTTGGAATATGTCTGCAATCAAAAACCAGAGGGGCTTAAGAGCCTGATTCTGTCCAGTACCCTTCCCGCTTCATGGATGTGGGGGATTGAACAGCACCGTATGATTAAGGAACTGCCTCAGGAGATGCAGGATGCCATTGAGAAAGCTACGTCTTCCAATGACTACAGCGACCCGGCTTACGAAGCCGCAGAGGAAGAGTATATGCTCCGTCATGCTGCCGGTGCAGTAACGGATGAGTCTCCGGATTGTCTGAGGCGCCCAAAGCAGCCTGGAAGCGAAGCCTACGTGGTTGGATGGGGACCTAATGAGTTTACGCCAGTGGGAACTTTGAAAGATTACGATGTGACGGAGCAGTTAAAGGATATTAAAGAGCCGGCGTTGGTGATTAATGGGGGCAATGACCTCTGTACGCCTTATATTGCAAAATATATGTACGACAGGATTCCCAATTCCAGATGGGAGTTGTTTAGGACCTGCAGGCATATGTGTTTCGTGGAAGATACGGACAGGTATGTGGAATTGATGAAGGAGTGGCTGAACGCCAACGATTAGATGTTAAAAGAGGATGCGCCCTGGGAGAGACGCATCCTCTTTTTGAGAGAATAATGAATGAGGCTTATTACGATATGCCACCTTCGCTTACATTTTAACAGATGGCAGACTAATTATACAGTGTATAGATAATTTTTTAACAAAAACTTAGCATAACTCATTCTCATCCTCCCGCATCCGGTATCCAACGCCCACCTCCGTAAACAGAAATTGGGGCTTTGAAGGATTCTGTTCAATTTTCCGGCGTATATTCGCCATATTGACCCGTAGGATTCGGTTGTTATCTCCGGTGAATGGTCCCCACACATTTGACATGATTGCGGAGTATGTCATAACCTTGCCTGAATTTCGGGCAAGGAAGGCGACGATTTTGTACTCAATCTGTGTCAGATGAATCTCTTTGCCGTCCACTGTAAGCATCCGTTTGTCAAAATCCAGTTGAAGTCCCCGGCAGCGGTAAGGGCGGATGTATAGGGCAGAATTGGAGTCCATCCGGTTGCTGTGGCGCAGGGAAGCGCGGATTCTTGCCAGCATCTCGGGAGTGCCGAAGGGTTTCGTGATATAGTCGTCCGCACCCAAATCCAGGGCAGATACTTTGTCCCGTTCACCTGTACGGGCAGAAACCACGATGATTGGGCAGCTCGTCCATTTGCGTACGGAAGTAATGATGTCAGTTCCTTCAATGTCAGGCAGCCCTAAGTCAAGAAGTATAATATCCGGACATTGTGAGCTGATAAGGGACAGCCCCGCTTTTCCAGAAACGGCGGTGATGACCCGGTAGCCGTTGGATTTTAATGCTTTTGACATAAAGTCAGCAATATTTTTCTCGTCTTCAATAATTAATACGGTATAGTTTGGAGTTGCCATAAGTTGTTCTCCTTTGTTCTTTCTTTATATGATTGGAAGGGAAAATGCAAATTCAGCGCCATTTTCATGATTGTGCGCCGTAATCGTCCCGCCGTGTGCCTGTACGATGGTGCGGCAGATGGACAGGCCGATGCCCATTCCCCGTTTGGTATCCGAGGCAAGGGAACTGTCGTACTTACCGCTGAAAATATCTGGCAGCGCGGAGGTTTTAATTCCTTTCCCATGGTCGATAACGTGAAATGTTACGGTAGGTCCGTCGTTCGTAATGATTAGTTCCACCGGTTCGGCGCTTTCGGAATGAACTAAGGCATTTTCCAGAAGGTTAATCAGGACTTGCTCGATGAGAAGAAAGTCCATGGGAATCATGAGCATTTCATCGGGCGCCGATACGTTGACGGCAGCGTCCGGCAGCCGTTTCTCCAGTCTGTCGATTGCCTCGGAAACTACTTCCTCCAAAAGCTCCGGCTCTGTGGAGACCTTGTGTCCGTCGCTTTGGATACGTGTGACGGACAGAAGATTTTCCACCATGTTCAGAAGCCAGTTGGCGTCGTCGTGGATGGTGGTGATTAGCTCCAGCTTTTCGGCGGAATCCAGTTCGCCGCGGTTCTCAATATAAGAAGCGGAGGAGCCGATAATGCTGGTCAGCGGGGTGCGCAGATCATGGGAGATGGCCCGCAGAAGGTTTGCGCGGATACGCTCTTTTTCTGCTTCGTTCAGTTTCCGTTCCCGCTCTGCAATCATTTCATCCTGCCGGGTGAGCTTCGTGGTCATGGCGCTGGTGGTGATGGTGATAATCAGCATGCAGACGAACGTAATCGGGTATCCGCTCATGGTAAAGTTAATCTCGAAGAACGGATAGGTGAAGCATCCGTTGATGAAGACTACGCAGAACAGGGAAGAGAGGATGCCGTACAGGTATCCGGTGGTCCATCTGGCAATCAGGATGAGGGCGAGGATATAGACAAATGCAATGTTGGGGGTGTTATCCTGTCCAAAATGGAAGAATAGGAAGGCAAGCCCGGTCGCCAGGGCAAGCATGATAAGTGTGTATGAGATGTTGCGAAGAAAGTTTTTCATAGGTATTGGTCATGAAAGGGAAACGAATCCCCGGCTCCTTTATTTTGTATTGGTAATGCTATTAGTATACCACAAATATCTGTGGAGAGAATAGGGATGATGCAGGAAATGAGATATTTTATGGATTGACGCTTTTATGGAGGGGGATGTTGTAGTATAATTTTATTTGATTCAGGCGGGAAAGGTATCGGGAAGAGGTCCGGTAGATGCAAGCCAAGTATTTCTTGTCACGCCTCGGCATATACTGTCAGTAAAGACGTATATCCGGAGTTGTGTCTATGAATGTAGAAAAAAAGAAAAAGTGGAGAAATCGCGGGATTTTCCTACTGGCTCTTGCTGCTGCTCTTGCCGGGTCGTTTCAATATATTTCCAGCTACTCCACGGTTTCCGGTAATATCAACGGAAAAGAGATGCCCATCTGTTCTGTTGAATTGAAGGAAAAGAGGGTAGCGCTGACTTTTGACGCTGCCTGGGGGAATGAGGATACCCCAAAGATTCTGGAGATTTTAGAGAAACATCATGTCCGGGCGACCTTCTTCATGACAGGCGGCTGGGTGGAGAAATATCCGGAGGATGTCCGGGCAATCAAAGAGGCGGGGCATGACCTTGCAAATCACAGTGAGAGCCACAGGAGCATGATTGGGCTTGACAAGGAAGAGGTAAAACAAGAGGTTATGTCAGTTCATGAAAAGGTACTGGAAACAGCGGGGGTAGAGATGAGGTTGTTTCGCCTGCCTTACGATAATTTTGACGACGAGGTAATCAGAGGCATACATGCGTGCGGGTATTATCCGATTCAGTGGTCGGTTAACAGCCTGGACTGGAAGGAGTACGGCGCGGAGAATATCATAGAGACAGTCTTGGGAAGCAAGGAGCTAAAGAACGGGGCTATCATCCTTCTGCACAACGGGGCAAAGTATACGGCGGAGGCGCTGGACGGACTGCTGACCGAGCTTGAGAAAAAGGGGTATGAGATGGTCCCGGTGTCAAAATTGATTTATAAGAAGGGGTATTACCTGGACGCGGCCGGACGTCAGTTGAAGAAGAAACAGTAAAATACGGCAGAAAGGATAAAGAAAATGGAAAGCAGAGTATCAGTTATCAGTATCATGGTAAAAGACGAGGAGGCGGCGGGTGCGGTCAACGAGCTGCTCCACGAATACCGTCAGTATGTAGTAGGGCGTATGGGAATACCCTACAGAGAGCGCAAAATATCCATCATCAGCGTAGTTTTGGACGCGCCGGGAGACGCCATCAGCTCTCTGTCAGGGAAGTTAGGGATGTTAAAAGGGGTCAGCGCAAAGACCTTGACCGCCAAGGAGCCTTAAAACCGATGAATCCCATTCTGGAGCTCTTCAGCCCATTTCTGCAGATTGTAGGTCCGCCCTCCGAACAGTTTGAGAAGGGCGCCTGTGGGATTATTCTCATTGGCAAATGCATTGGCTTCGTCGGTATCAACATGCATTGCCAAAGCGAAATCTGGATGGACACGAACTACCACATCGGCAAAAATCAAGGAGCGCTCAAAACTCTCCATAATTACGAATACTTCGTCGTTGTCTTTGACGTTCAACTGAATTGCCTGAACAGGGGTCATATGGATATGGCGTTTGGCGACGATAACACCGTGGTCCAGTTCAATACTCCCGCCGGGACCTTCCAAGATACAGCCGGGGGTATCAGCCGTATCCCCGGACTGACGGATAACGCCGGGGATTCCAAGCTTTCTGGAGTCTGTCATGGAGATCTCGACCTGAGTCTCTTTTCGGAAAGGTCCTAAGACTGCAACATTTTCAAAGGAGGACTTAGGTCCTCTGACGGCAAGGCGTTCCTGACAGACGTACTGTCCCGGTTGACTTAAGTCAGCCTTGAAGGTCAGTTCTTTCCCTTCTCCAAATAGAATATCAAAATCTTCGCGGCACAGGTGGATATGGCGCGCGCTTGTCTCGATTGGGATTGCGAGTCCCATAATTCAATCACCTCATTCGTAAATAATAAAATCGTAATTTATTTTAGCAAACATGAGACGTTTTTTCAACGCATGACTTCCATTTTGCCGGAAAATGGCATATAATAAGTGTCAGAAGCGTTAACGGCACAGTGTATTGAAGAGACTGTGTGAAAAGTAAAGCAAGGAGGATTTGACAATGAGAGACATATGGGAAAGTGTTAAGGAATTTTTTGCAAGAGATTGGACGCCTGCTGAGAAGGTATTGGTGATTCTGTGCTGTATCTTGCTTGGGATGATTAAAGGCTTCTTTCTGGCGCCCATTAAGAAAGGAATTAACTGCGGCAATAACAACGGTAATTCTTATGTCCAGACTGAGGACGGATGCTGGGCTGAGGAAGAGGCGTAGGTGCGTTGTTGACAGTAATTAAGGAAGATATTTCGGGAAACTTGGGCATTTTGTCACGTTGACAAAGTGCCTGTTTTTATTTTATAATGAACAGAGCAAAACAAGGGCGTTTTCATCCGGGCATGAGAACGCCCATTTTTAGTATGCCGATTTAGGAGGAAGAATAGAATGAATCATTATACAAAGCGGGATATATTGAAAATGGTGGAGGAAGAGGACGTGGGGTTTATCCGCCTGCAGTTCACTGATATCTTTGGGATGATGAAGAATGTTGCCGTCACTACCAGCCAGTTAGAGAAGGCGTTGAATAACCAGATTATGTTTGACGGCTCTTCCATAGAAGGATTTGCGAGAATCGAAGATTCGGATATGTATTTGTACCCGGATATGGATACATTTGCCATATTCCCATGGAGACCGCAGCAGGGGAAGGTAGCCAGGCTGATTTGTGACGTATATAAGCCGGATGGGACGGTTTTTGAGAGTGACCCGCGATATATTCTGAAAAAGGTGTTGTCGGAGGCAAAGGCTATGGGTTATGATTTTCATGTGGGACCGGAATGTGAGTTCTTTCTGTTCCATACGGATGAGGACGGAAGGCCTACCACGCTGTCCCATGAGAGCGCTACATACTTTGATTTGGGACCCTTGGATTTGGGGGAAAATGCGCGCAGGGACATGGTGTTGACGCTGGAGGATATGGGATTTGTGATTGAGGCGTCTCATCACGAGGTGGCTCCGGCTCAGCATGAGATTGATTTCCAGTATGACGAGGCGCTTAAGACGGCGGATAATATTATGACGTTTAAGCTGGTGGTGAAGACGATTGCAAAACGTCACGGGCTTCATGCTACATTTATGCCGAAGCCGAAATATGGGGTCAGCGGTTCCGGTATGCATATCAACATGTCTCTTGCCAAGGATGGAATTAATGTTTTTTCGGACGGGGCGGATGCAAACGGGCTTAGCAGGGAGGCGTATTATTTTATCGGCGGAGTTATGAAGCATATGAAGGCAGTCAGTTTTATCACGAATCCTGTCGTCAACTCCTATAAGAGGCTGGTGCCGGGGTATGAGGCTCCTGTATACATTGCATGGTCTGCCAAGAACCGTACACCGCTGCTTCGAATCCCGGCTTTCGGAGGGAGCGGCGCAAGGGTGGAGCTAAGAAGTCCGGACCCGTCGGCGAATCCCTATCTTGCGCTGGCAGTATGCCTTGCGGCGGGGCTTGACGGTATCAGGAATGAGCTTATGCCGCCTGAGAGCATTGACTGTAACATTTTTGAGATGACAGAGGAACAGCGCAGAGCAGCCAAAGTCGAGGCGCTTCCGGGCAGTCTTCGGGAGGCGGCGGCGGAATTTGCGAAGGATGAGTATATACAAGCCGTACTCGGAGAGGATTTATCGAGAAAATATATTCAGGCAAAAGAGAAGGAGTATGCGGATTACCGTACTCAGGTTACGGATTGGGAAATCGGCAGATACCTGCATCGGATGTAGATTGTCAGGAGGGGTGAGCTTGGTTGGTATTATCGTTGTATTTCCCAGTAAAGATAATGCGGTCAATATTCGCAACCTGCTGGTGCGGTACGGGATAGACGTAATGGGAGTCTGCACCACAGGCGCTAAGACTTTGCAGTATGCCGATGCAGTGGATGAAGGGATTGTGGTTTGCGGATATAAAATGAAGGATATGATGTATACGGAGCTGCGGGAATATTTACCGGAGGATTTTGAGATGCTTCTGATTGCGTCCCCGGAAAAATGGGCGGGGGAAGCTTCTAAGGGAGTGGTATGCCTGCCTATGCCCCTTAAGGTGTATGACCTTATGAATACTGTGGAAATGCTGCTTAAGTCCATGGAGCGGCGGAGACGAAAGCGGAAAATGGAGCAGAAGAATCGTAACCCGAAGCAGAGGGAAGTGATTGAGAAGGCGAAGGGATTGCTGATGGAGCGGAACCATATGTCGGAGGAAGAGGCACATCGATATATACAAAAATGCAGTATGGAGAGCGGTACGAACATGGTGGAAACGGCTGAGATGGTGCTGAGTGTGATGTCGGAGTAAGGTACTGGAGGTATACTATGGCCGGTGTACTAGGCATAGAGTATGGAGAAGATAAAAGCAGGTAGAAAAGGAGAATGGAAATGAAATTTACAAAAATGCAGGGATTAGGGAATGATTATGTCTATGTGAACTGTCTGGAGGAGAAGATAGAGGATCCGTCAGAGCTGGCAAGGCTTGTCAGTGACAGACACTTTGGAGTTGGTTCAGACGGGCTTATACTGATTCGCCCGTCTGAGGCGGCTGATTTTGAGATGGAGATGTACAATGCGGATGGCTCCAGAGGGGAGATGTGCGGAAATGGGATTCGATGTGTGGCAAAGTATGTCTATGACTACGGTCTGACTGATAAAACCAGCATTTCTGTGGAAACCCTTGGAGGAATCAAGTATTTGGATATGACTGTTGAAAACGGAAAGGTTAAGCTGGTGCGGGTTGATATGGGGATACCGGAGCTTAGAGCGGAGAAGATCCCAATTCTCTGCGAGACGGTAACGGAGGAGTGCGTTGTTGATGAGGATGCTGTGTTAGGCGGAGGATACAATGAGGATGATTGTGAAAACAAAGACTGCCGGAAGGTAATTAACGAGTCGATTGTAGTGGACGGGATGGAGTACCAGATTACAGGTGTTTCCATGGGAAATCCTCACGCCGTCGTCTTTCTGGAAGACGTAAAGGGATTAGATATTGAGAAGATTGGTCCTAAATTCGAGAATCATGAGAGATTTCCGAAAAGAATTAATACGGAGTTTGTGCGGGTGATTGACAGGGAAACAATTGAGATGCGTGTATGGGAGCGGGGCTCGGGCGAGACCCTTGCCTGCGGGACCGGGGCCTGTGCCGCGGTAGTGGCAAGTATCCTGAATGGAATGGCAGAACATAAAGTAACGGTAAAGCTGGCAGGGGGAGATTTGCTGGTTGAGTGGGAGGAAGAGACCGGGAAGGTTTATATGACAGGTCCGGCGGTTACTGTGTTTGAGGGGACGATAGCTTGTGAGTAGGAGGATGGAAGATGTTTAAGATTAATGAGGATTATCTAAAGCTGCCGGGAAGTTATTTGTTTTCAACAATTGGTAAGAAGGTGGCGGCGTTTCAGGAGGCGAATCCGGATAAGAGTATCATTCGGCTTGGAATCGGGGATGTGACGCAGCCCTTAGCTCCGGCGATTATCGAAGCGCTGCACAGCGCTGTGGATGAAATGGCTCATGCAGAGACATTCCATGGATATGCGCCGGATTTAGGGTATGAGTTTCTGAGGAATGCCATGGCAAAGAATGATTATCAGGACAGAGGTTGTGAGATTGAGGCGGATGAGATTTTCATTTCCGACGGAGCGAAATGTGATTCCGGAAATATTCAGGAAATCTTCTCCCGGGACAGTAAGATTGCGGTATGTGACCCGGTGTATCCGGTGTATGTGGATACCAATGTAATGGCTGGGCGTACCGGGACGTATGATGACAAGCGGGGAACGTGGAGCAGCGTGATTTATATGCCATGTACAAAGGAGACGGATTTTGCGCCGCAGCTTCCCGAAGAGACGCCGGATATTATTTATCTGTGTTTCCCGAACAATCCTACCGGTGCTGCTATTACGAAGAGTCAGCTTCAGATGTGGGTGGATTATGCGAATAAGAACGGCGCTGTCATTATCTATGATGCTGCTTATGAAGCTTATATTTCTGAGGAGGATGTGCCTCACAGTATCTATGAGTGTGATGGGGCAAGGATGTGTGCGGTGGAACTGCGCAGTTTTTCCAAGAATGCCGGATTTACAGGGGTACGGCTGGGGGCGACGGTTATTCCCAAGGATGTAAAGTGCGGGGAGATTATGCTGCATTCCCTTTGGGCGAGGCGGCATGGCACCAAGTATAACGGGGCTCCGTATATTGTGCAGAAGGCGGGAGAAGCAGTCTATTCTAAAGACGGGAAGGCTCAGTTAAAAGAGCAGGTCGCTTATTATATGAGGAATGCCAAAGTGATTTATGAAGGGCTGAAAAGCGCCGGGTACAATGTATCGGGCGGCGTCAATGCTCCGTATATCTGGCTGGAGGTTCCTAAGGGTATGACTTCGTGGGAATTTTTTGATTGTCTGTTAGAACGCGCTAATGTGGTAGGTACGCCAGGGGTGGGATTTGGACCTAACGGGGAAGGGTATTTTCGGCTGACGGCGTTTGGTTCATATGAAAATACTGCAGCGGCCATTGAACGGATACGGAAAATGTAGGGGTATGGGGATGCGGCGGCTTTTTTAGCGCCGTATCTTTAACTGGTTTGTCCGGGCAGAGATTAAAATCGGATTCGCTTTTTTGTCAGATGAGAGAGGGAGGCGTGCAGATAAAAATCGACAGGATGGCAGAAAAATGGGGAATTTAGAAAAAAATGAAAAAAATAAAAAAAAGGGTTGATTTTTGGAAAAAACCTGTTATAATATAATTTGTTCGCAGGAATGAAAGCAATGCGGATTGGTGTAACGGCAGCACAGCAGACTCTGACTCTGTTAGTAGAGGTTCAAATCCTCTATCCGTAGTTCCTTGGCAGGGGCGCTGGGTGTCTTGTGGGACAAGGCATCCAGACATAAATTTATATTATCGG
>CATLIP010000027.1 GCA_949957035.1 uncultured Lachnospiraceae bacterium | reverse complement strand
CCTTTTCAAGTTTATATTAGAGATTATAAGGGAGGTGTCCCCGTGAAAAATAAAGCATTTCGTAAAGCAGAGCCTTATATCTGGATTCTGCCTAGTATTATTCTGATGGCGGTATTCATTTTAATACCTATCATATTCGTCTTCAGAATGTCATTAAGCGAAGTCAGCAAGGCAGGTATTATCCGCGGATTTTCCGGTTTTGCCAACTTCACCAAAGTAATGAACAGTTCCGCATTCAAACTGGTTCTTCGCAATACTATCGTGTGGACCGTTGCCGTGGTGGTTCTGTCTACAGTACTTGGCTTCATACTCGCTCTTATACTGAACAATGAATTTCGTGGGCGTAAAATTGCCAGAGCTATTATGGTTTTCCCTTGGGCTACGACGCTGGTTATTCAGGCAAGTGCATGGAAATTCATTATTGACACTGACTATGGCACACTGAACACTTTGCTGCTCAAGCTCGGGCTTATCGACCATTCCATCAACTGGACGCCTACCGCGGAAGCATACTTTATGTGGGAGATTGCCTGTGGTATCTTTGTAACCATTCCGTTTGTAACCTTCTGTGTTCTCTCGGGTCTGCAAAGTATTGATACTTCTTATTATGAGGCAGCCACAGTGGATGGCGCCAGCTACTGGCAGCAGCTTTTCCAGATTACGATGCCTCTGGTACGTTCTTCCCTTACGGTAAGTACGGTGTTGAATATCATTTATGTCTTCAACTCCTTCCCGATTATCTGGACCATTACCAAGGGAGATCCGGCTAACCATACGGACACATTGGTTACATATCTGTACAAACTGGCATTCTACAACGGCAAACAAGGGCAGGCTGCCGCAGTTTCCGTGATTGGTTTCCTGATTCTGCTAGTTTGTGCCAGCGTTTATATGGTTTACACCCTACGGAAAGGAGATGAATAATATATGGCAAAAAAATCCAGTTCTCCAAAGAAGATATTCTTGCGTATCCTGCTGTATATCGTGGTAATCATAGTCTGCATCGTTACGCTGTATCCATATTTTGCCATGTTCTGTACCGCTTTGAAAAACAGGGCAGAGATTTTCTCCATGAATGGCACCATACTTCCTATTACGGCAGTCTGGTCTAATTTTATCGATGTCTGGCACCGTGCGCCTATGGCCAATTATATGCTGAACTCGCTTATGATTGCCGGCGGCTCTACAATTATTGCCATGCTCTGCGGAATACCTGCCGCCTATGCACTGGCACGTATGAAGTTTAAGGGTCAGACTATATTCCTGGGATTTGTTATCGTCTCCCAGATGTTTGCTCCGGTTGTACTATTGATTGGTATCTATAAGGTAATGTCAATCTTAAGTCTGACAGACAGCATTATCGGACTGATTTTTATCAATGCTGCTTTTAACCAGGCATTTACCATCTGGTTATTGCGCGGGACATTCATAGGTATTTCCGTAGAGATGGAGCAGGCTGCAACCATCGACGGCTGTAACCGGCTCCAGGGCATGACGAAGGTTTTACTGCCTGTAGCGGCTCCCGGTATCGTAACGACTCTGATTTTTATCTTTATTAATGCATGGAATGAGTACACGGTTGCATTGTGTCTGATTTCCACCAGCGAGCGTGAACCGTTGACAGTAGGAATTAATGTATTCAATGGTTACAATATGATTGAATGGCAGTATCTGTTCGCAGCATCGCTTTTTGCTATCATTCCTGTCGTTATTCTGTTTATGGGTATTGAGAAGAATCTGGTTAGCGGTCTTGCCTCCGGCGGTGTAAAGGGTTAGAACAGAAACAGTGATATAGAATATAAAATAAAGTGTGCAGGTTAGAAAAGAAGTGAATTTCATTCTTTCTGACCGCACACTTTATTTCACATTTATCACGATAACTTTATACCTTTATTATCACAAGCGCTCGGCAATCTGCCCGCTTCGGTAAGCTCGAAGCAGTATCTCCAAATCTGCAATCTGTTCCTTTAAATCCCGTCCCACATCTGTATCTCCTACCAGTTTCCTCTCCAGCACCCGGTCCACAATTACGCTGTCTGAATGGATATCACTTTCCTTCTCAATGGCAGCCTCCGTAGACTCAAAGGGTTCATGTGCAACCAGAATTAATCCATAAGAATTTGAGATTAGCGTATATCCTGCGATTCCCGTCTCCTTCTGATAAGCCTTGGAAAATCCCCCGTCAATAACCATGACTTTGCCGCCGCATTTGACAGGGTTCTCCCCGTTCTTACTTTTGACCGGAACATGACCGTTGATGATATGTGTCTCTTCCTCTGGCAGGCCAAATTCCTTCAGAATCCCATTCACCACTTCCTCCTCTTCCAAGAGACTATAGTACGGGTTCTTCTTCTCCTTATGAGTCTCTTTCTCCGCAAGGAAATACCGCTCAAAAGTCGCCATCTTATCCTTCCCGAATAACGGCGAGCCCTCGCTGAGCCAGATATACCACATCATATCCTTGCCACGCTCCCGTTCCTCGTCGTCTAACGCATGGAAGCCCTTACGGACATAGCTCTCCAGAATCTCATACAGGCTCTTCCCCTTATATGATTTTCCGTAAATACACACCGACTTTAAGCTTCCGTCTTCATTGAGCGGAACACATCCATGGTACAGCAGGTTATTATTATACACCTTGTATAATGCTCCTTTATTTAACAGGAAACGCATATGCCGCTGTAACTTTTCACAGTTCAGAAACGCCTGTTCTAAGCGCTCCATGATGTCCTCTTCTTCCTTGGTAAGCGCATAAGGATTCTTCGGGTCAACAGTAGGAAAATTCTTATCCAGCATCTCATAGGTCTTACCGTCAATCTCAATGGTTCCCCTCTCATAGTCAATATGGTGCAAAAGATTCCTGTTCTCCATATTGAAACCGGGATTTTTCCGGATAATCTGCCCCTCCACCTTAAACTGGATGATAGAGATAGCCTTGTGCATCTTGATATCTATCAACATCTCATTCTTCCCATGGCCAGAGTCGCCTTTGAGCTGGAAACATCTGCATGGATCTTCGCTATAGGTATTCATGGCGAATGTTGCCAGCGGAAGCAGATTAATTCCATATCCTTCTTCCAGAATATCCAGATTGCCGTATCTTGCGCAGATACGGATGACATTGGCGATGCATCCCCTCTGCCCTGCCGCCGCCCCCATCCACAGGACATCGTGGTTTCCCCACTGGATGTCCACAGAATGATGAGCAATCAGTTTATCCATAATAATATGGGGACCCGGCCCTCTGTCGTAGATATCCCCTACAATATGCAGATGGTCCACCGTCAGCCTTTGGATCAATTCACTCAAGGCAATGATAAACTTCTCTGCCTTTCCAATTCTGATAATTGTGCTTACGATGGAATTATAGTAGGAGCCTTTATCCATAATGTCCGCCTTCTCAGTAATCAGCTCCTCTATCACATAAGCAAAATCCTCCGGCAGAGATTTTCTCACCTTGGAGCGGGTGTATTTGCTCGCCGCACGCTTGCTGATTTCAATCAGTCGGTACAAGGTAATCTTGTACCAATCCTCCATGTTGTCCTCTTCCCGCTTAATCCTGTCCATCTTCTCCTTCGGATAATAAATAAGAGTAGCAAGAGCCTGTTTGGTCCTGCTACTCATAGTATTCCCGAAGACGTCATCGACTATACGGCGCACTGCCCCTGAACCGTTCTTAAGCACATGAGAAAATGCCTCATATTCCCCATGAATATCCGTAAGGAAATGCTCCGTTCCTTTCGGAAGGTTCAGAATCGCCTGCAGATTGATAATCTCCGTCGATGCCATTGCGATGGTAGGATACAATTGGGAAAGTCTCTCCAAATAACGTACTTCCAATTCTTTCATGATTATCCTCCCATGTAATTATCCTTCACTGTGCGGCATACACCGCCAAACAGTATCTTCTGTATACTACGTATCTGTCGCTTATGTTTATTCTCCATTAAAACCGGCTGACGTCCGACATATCATATGCCCCCGCCGGTTTTCCGGCCAGAAACTTTGCCGCCTCCACAGCTCCCTTGCCAAACACCGTCTTGGAGTAGGCTGTGTGTTTAAACTCAATCACCTCGTCCGCCCCGGCGAAAATTACTTCATGGTCTCCCACGATAGTCCCGCCGCGAACCGCCGAGATGCCAATCTCCTTCTTGTCACGCTTTCTTCGCACCTGGCTTCGGTCATACACATACTCGCAGACATTCCCCATAGATTCATTGATTGAATCCGCAAGCGCAAGAGCCGTCCCGCTGGGCGCGTCCACCTTCTGATTATGATGACGCTCCACCAGCTCAATGTCGAATCCCGCTGTTCCGAGTACCTTTGCGGCATCCTGAAGCAGTTTCATCAGAAGGTTAATTCCCAGAGACATGTTGGCAGACTTAAGTACCGCCGTCTTCCCGGACGCCTCTTTCACCTTCAAAAGCTGTTCCTCGGAAAGCCCTGTCGTACACAGCACCACCGGAATCTTCCTGTCTGTGCAGTAATCAAGCAGATCATCTACCGCGCCTGCATTGGAGAAATCGATGATCACATCCGCTTCTACACCGCACTGGTCTATACGTTCAAACACCGGGTAATCATTTTTTAACCCTGTATAGGTGTCAATTCCCGCTACTAATTCTATCCCCTCATCGGCTTTGATAAGGCCGGTAATTACCTGCCCCATCTTACCGTTACATCCATGCATGATTGCACGTACCATCTTTTGTCCTCCTGATTATGATACAAGTTTAATTCCAAATTCTTTCATGGCCGCCGCCAGCGTCTCCTCATGCCCCTTGGTCAGCTCCGTAAGCGGCATACGTAAGTTCCCGCAGTCCATCCCCATAAGCTTCATTGCCTTCTTCACCGGAATAGGGTTCACTTCACAGAACAGCTGCTCTACCAACGGAATTGCCCGAAGCTGAAGACTCGCGCTTCCCTGTACATCCCCCTTAAAATATTTTTCACAGATATCATGGGTCTCCTTCGGCGCCACATTGGACAGCACAGAGATTACACCCTTGCCCCCAAGAGACAGAATGGGTACAATCTGGTCGTCATTTCCGGAATACAAATCTACGTTTCCGTCCGTTAATGACATAATCTTAGCCACCTGTGAAATATTGCCGGAAGCCTCCTTCACGCCTACGATATTGTCCACGTCCCTTAAAAGGGCCGCCGCCGTAGCGGGTTCAATGTTGCATCCCGTACGGCTTGCCACGCTGTACATAATAATGGGCGCCTTGGCCTCCTTCGCAATCGCCGTATAATGGGCAATCAACCCTTCCTGGGTTGCCTTGTTATAGTAGGGCGTCACAATGAGAAGCCCGTCTGCGCCGTACTGCGCCGCCTCCCTGGACATATCTACCGCCGTCCTTGTACAATTCGAGCCTGTACCGGCAATTACCGGAATACGTCCCTTCGCTCGGTCAATGGTAAACTTCACACATTCCAGATGTTCTTCCTCCGTCATGGTTGCAGACTCTCCGGTAGTACCGCATATGATAATACTGTCCGTCCCGTTCTCGCAATGGAAGTCAATCAATTCATCCAGTCTATCATAATTAATACTTTCATCTTCATTAAATGGTGTGACAATCGCCACCCCGGCTCCTGTAAAAATAGCCATTCGTAATCCTCCTGACATTCATATTCATTTATAAAAATTCTATCATCAATCAAATATGATGTCAATGAAAGTCTCGGGTTGTTTTCAGGTTGTTTTCTAATCTTCCAGACATTCCAGCTTGCTGACCGATACTTCGTAGGCGACTCTCTTCTCGGTCTCCGTCTCCGTCAGCTTCTTAATATATTCTCTGCTCTGAATCCTTCCAATAATCTGCACATGCTCGCCAACTTCGAATCCTGACGCAAATCTTGCATTCCTCCCCCAGCAGATACATGGTATGTAATCCGACTTCCCGTAGGGCCTGTTCACGGCAAGCAAAAGATCCGCAATCTCTCTTCCCAGCGGCGTCTTGCGGTAAACCGGCAGCTTACATATGTAACCATCCAGGAAAATATTATTGGTCTTCGCTCCGTCAAGCTCCTCCTCAATAAAAGACACCTCTCTCACAAACACAGACAGCACCAGACGATTCTTCTGCTCGTCGTGCCGGTTGTAGGACCGAAACTGTCCGCTCACCATGATAAACTCGCCTGTGTAATCCTGGGTTACGTCAATGAGCCGCTCCGATATCATCAAAGGAATGTTATCCTCCGAGTTACTCAGACGCTTCACATGCACGTCTACCATGTAAAATCCTTCTCCATAGACCTCATGGCTAAACAGAAACGGCGACGCAATCTCTCCCATAATGGTTACCTGGTTGTTTTCAATTATCTTATCTGACATAATTCTACAATCTCCCTTCCTCCGAATCGTATTTTGAGTTGTCAAGCATTCCCGCTGCTTTTTGCGGGGTCAATACTTATTTTATGACGCTCATTTCTATTTTAGAACCAAAATACTTGTAAATTTTTAAAAATATGGTAAACTAACGTGTGAGTTTTGAGTTGTGCATAGAAAAGGATGATGATAAAATATGAAAACAAAACGCGAAGATGTAAGAAACATTGCAATTATTGCACATGTAGACCATGGAAAGACCACGCTGGTGGATGAACTGTTAAAGCAAAGCGGGGTATTTCGTGAGAACCAGGCTGTCGAAGAACGGGTCATGGATTCCAACGATATCGAGAGGGAGCGGGGAATCACGATTCTGTCTAAAAATACAGCCGTCTATTATAATGGAACGAAAATCAACATCATTGATACACCGGGACACGCGGATTTCGGCGGCGAGGTAGAGCGTGTACTCAAGATGGTCAACGGGGTTGTCCTTGTGGTGGACGCTTTCGAGGGAGCCATGCCCCAGACAAAGTTTGTCCTTAGGAAAGCTCTGGAATTAAGCCTGCCTGTTATCGTTTGTATCAACAAAATTGACCGTCCGGAGGCAAGGCCTGACGAGGTCATCGACGAAGTTCTGGAGTTGTTCATGGATTTGGACGCCTCCGACGAGCAGTTGGACTGCCCCTTCGTCTATGCGTCTGCCAAGGCAGGAGTGGCAGTTCTGGACCTTACGGACGAGGAACGGGATATGAAGCCTCTCTTTGAGACAATCCTTGATTACATTCCGGCTCCGGAGGGCGACCCTGACGCTGATACTCAGGTGTTGATTAGTACTATCGATTACAATGAATATGTAGGACGCATCGGCATTGGAAAAGTTGACAACGGTACCATTAAAGTAGGCATGGATGCAGTGGTGGTGAACGAACACGACGCCGGCAGGCAGGAAAAGGTCCGTATCAGTAAATTATATGAGTTCGACGGGCTGAATAAAGTAGATGTAAAAGAGGCTTCTATCGGCTCCATCGTGGCCATATCCGGAATCACGGATATTTCCATTGGAGACACCATCTGCTCCCCTGAGAACCCGGCTGCAATACCGTTCCAGAAGATTTCAGAACCTACCATTGCCATGCAGTTTATCGTCAACGACAGCCCATTTGCAGGGCTGGAAGGAAAATATGTCACCTCCCGCCACTTGCGGGAACGCCTGTTTCGGGAACTGAATACAGACGTAAGTCTCCGAGTGGAGGAATCTGACAGTACGGACAGCTTCAAGGTGTCCGGGCGCGGGGAACTGCATCTGTCCGTATTGATAGAAAATATGCGCCGAGAGGGCTATGAATTCGCCGTAAGCAAGGCAGAAGTACTGTACAAAAAGGATGAAAACGGCAAGCTTCTTGAACCTATGGAGACTGCCTATATCGATGTTCCAGATGAATTTACCGGAACCATCATTGAAAAGTTGAGCCAACGAAAAGGAGAGCTTCAGAATATGGGAACCTCCAACGGCGGTTATACCAGACTTGAATTTCTGATTCCTGCCCGGGGGCTCATTGGATACCGGGGAGAATTTCTCACCGACACCAAGGGAAATGGAATCATGAACACTGCTTTTGAAGGCTACGCTCCCTACAAAGGTGATATACAGTACCGAAAAAGCGGCTCCCTGATTGCATTTGAGACAGGAGAATCTGTCACTTATGGATTATTTGGCGCCCAGGAGAGAGGCATCCTTTTTATCGGTCCCGGTGAAAAGGTATATTCCGGCATGGTCATCGGACAGAATGCCAAGACGGATGATATTGAGGTCAATATCTGTAAGACCAAGCATCTGACCAACACCCGCTCTTCCAGCGCGGACGAGGCGCTCCGTCTGACCCCGCCGAAGATTTTAAGCTTAGAGGAAGCCCTTGACTTTATCGACACAGACGAATTACTGGAGGTCACTCCCAAATCGCTTAGGATTCGCAAAAAAATCCTGGATCCTAAGATGCGGAAACGAGGAAACAAATCATGACGTTTTTATTTCTTTTGGAAGGGATACGGACTCCCTTCCTGAATCAACTGATGCAATTCATTACCTATTTCGGGCAAGAGCTTATCGTCATAGCGGTTATCTGCACATTTTACTGGTGTGCGGATAAACGCTTTGCTTATATTCTGGGGTTCACTTATTTTACGGCGGGTCTGGGGGTACAGGCTTTGAAAATCACCTTCCGTATCCCCAGACCTTGGATTTTGGATCCAACCTTCACCCCTGTAGAGAGCGCTGTTCCCGGGGCCACCGGATATTCCTTTCCAAGCGGCCATACCCAGAGCGCGACCTGCCTTTTTTACCCTTTGTCCCTGTATGTCTCCCGGACTTGGGCTAAGGTACTGTGCGTCCTCGCCTTTTTATTGATCGGATTTTCCAGAATGTATTTGGGATGCCATACACCCAAGGATGTTCTCGTTTCCATGGGACTGTCCCTTGTTGTATCCTCTCTTATCTGGAAATTTCAGTCTGCATTGCTTCATGATGACAGATATGTGAAAGTGATAGCTGCAATATTAGTCTGCCTGTCTATAGCAACTGCCGCCTATTCCCTGCTTCTTCACGGCAGCGGCGCCATTGAGACAAAATACGCCATGGACTGCTGCAAAGCAGCCGGAGCAGGACTGGGCTTTGGGATTGGCTTTTATGTGGAGCGGACAAAGTTGAATTTCGACACACATACCGGCAGAATCGGTACCCAGATTCTCAAGCTCATAATCGGACTGATCGCGGCTCTTTTAATGAAAGAAGGTTTTTCCCTGATATTCGGAAGTTCCATCTTGGCAAAGATGTCAGAATACTTTATACTGGTGTTATGGGTGATTGTCATTTATCCCTGTTTATTCCAAAAAGTAAGCAAATAGAAAGGAAACCTGTATGCAGCAGATTATAGCCCGTTTTTTAAAGAAAGTTACGGAAGTCTTGGAATTTGTCATATCTATTATACTGGCAATCGGAATCATCTTACTCTGTATTCGCATGATCGGAGCCATAAGCAACATTCCCAATCTCGAGTTATGGCCCAATTATGACGATCTGCTTGAGACTTGTTTTAATCTGATTATCGGCGTCGAGCTCATCCGTATGATGTACTATCATACGCCGGATACCGTATTCGAGGTCCTTCTGGTCGCCATTGCACGCCAGATTATCACAGACCACTCTTCTATCTGGGGGAGTCTGGTGGGCGTCACTGCCATTGCGGTTTTATTTGCCACACGGAAATACCTCTTCTGCGAATTTGACATCTCAGACGCCATTATTTTCCGTGCAAGCGCCAAGGTGAAGTCCATTAACACTCTGCTAAGCCTTGACATCCCCCACGAGATGAACGAGACTCTCATGGATGTGGTGAACCGAAAACTGGCAGAAAACGAACAGACCGCCCGGGTGGGCGCATGTGTCTATTTTCATGACTGCGGCCTTCGAGTTGCCAAACTTCACAATGAAAAAATTTCAAGAATTGAGGTAATTCGTTCTATACATTAGTAATCAAACGTGATATACTACATATATCAGATAGATTACCAGTCGGACTAATAATTATCAGACTAATCTTTTTGAAATGCGATCGAAAAGGAGTTGGGCAGAATGAAGTTTATCATTATTGGAAAGAACATTGAGGTAACAGAGGGCTTGCGGGAGTCCGTACAGAACAAGCTGGGCAAATTAGAGAGGTATTTCACCCCGGACACGGAGATTCATGTTACACTTAGCGTACAAAAAGGGCGTCAGAAGATTGAGGTGACAATTCCTGTAAAGGGCGACATCATCCGCTCGGAGCAGGAAAGCAACGATATGTATGTCTCCATTGATCTGGTAGAGGAAGTCATTGAACGCCAGCTTCGCAAATATAAAAACAAGCTGATTGCAAGGCACCAGGAAGGCGGTAACTTCAAACATGAGTTTTACGAAGGCGAGGATGCTGCCGAGGATGAGAATGAGATTAAAATCGTCCGCACCAAGAGATTCGGATTCAAACCAATGTATCCGGAAGACGCCTGCGTACAGATGGAGCTTTTAGGACATGACTTCTATGTATTCTGTAATGCAGAGACCGATGAAGTGAATGTTGTTTACCGCAGAAAGAACGGTTCGTTCGGATTAATTGAACCTGAATTTTCATAAGGACAAGCAGCTTATTTTTCGATGTACTAGGAGATTAAGGGATGCCGCGGTAAGCGGCATCCCTTTTCAATGATATCTTTGGCTCACACTATCTGCTGCTTCCCGTCTATCTCTGCCAGATAACACGTACTGCCCTCCTTAAGCGCGGCCTGACCATTGGTCCCTTCCGTAATCTCCGTCTTCACTTGCTCTTTTTCTCTTTCAGGAACCAATATTTCCATCTCCACCTTATCTGTATAGACAGTATCCAAAACGGTGATTCCTCTTTGCCCCAATAGATACTGAATCTTCCCCAGTCCCGTATAATCCGTCGAAATAAAAAGCCGTATACCCGGAATTTTATCTATGACTACTGACGCCAAAATTCCTGCCTTAGCCGCCGCCCCGTATGCCCGAACCAGTCCTCCTGTTCCAAGGAGCGTGCCTCCGAAATACCGAGTCACTACAATGGCCGCATCCGATATTCCTTCTCCTGACAACACCTCCAGAATCGGCTTACCCGCCGTTCCTCCCGGTTCTCCGTCATCGCTGAACCGCTGAATCTCTCCCCGCTCTCCAACCACATAGGCAAAACAATGATGTCTGGCATCCCAGTATTTTTTCCGCGTCTCTTCGATAAATCTCAATGCCTCTTCCTCCGATGAAACAGGAACCACGTCCGCTATAAATCTGGATTTCTTCTCCGTAATCTCCCCTTCTCCGCCCCGATATATGGTCTTATATCCATCCGAACCTCCTTTCCCAGGCTGACGCGCTTCGCCCGACAAGGTATCTCCCGCTGACATATAATCATCCTTTCTCAAAACAGTCTCCATGATGGACTGTTACATTCTTATATACTACTATAACAAATTTCTTAAGAATTTCCTACTGAAATATGAAGTTTTCATTTTTTCCTTTATTTCGCCAGATTTGTTTGCTATAATAACGTGGTATAAAGGAGGCTTCACATATGAACTATGGAAAGAAAAAAGCTTCACAAAAGCAAAAAAAGATAACGTCCAAGTCCACCATGCAGGGGAAGCGGATTGGCGTACGACTTTTTAAGGCATTCCTTCTGTGCATTATCGTGGTGGGAATTACTGCCGTCGCCGGAGTCGGGGTGTTTGCCAAGAAGATTATCGACGACAGCCCCGAGATTACCCCTGACAAAGTAAAACCCCAGGGATTTACCTCTTTTGTGTATGCGGATGACGGCACGACCGAGATTGCGCGTTTCGTAAAATCCGGCGCTAACCGTACGTCCAAGTCCATCAATGAGATTCCCGAGGACTTACAGCATGCCTTTGTTGCAATCGAGGACGAACGCTTTTATGAGCACAACGGAATCGACCTGCAGGGAATCATTCGTGCCGGAGTGATTGGTATTACCTCCGGAGATTTCTCCCAGGGTGCAAGTACACTGACGCAGCAGTTGATTA
Source organism: uncultured Lachnospiraceae bacterium (assembly GCA_949957035.1). The sequence continues at coordinate 2,283 of CATLIP010000027.1, read as the reverse complement.
AAAACAACGTCTTCCCGGAATTTGTGAATGAGAATACCTTTTATGATCGGGTGAAGCGTAAGCTCCAGGAGCAGTTTCTTGCAGTCCAGATTGAAAAACAGATGGACAAGGACGCCATCCTCGAGAGCTACATGAATACCATTAACCTTGGCCAGAACTGCCTTGGTGTACAAGCTGCAGCCAAGAGGTATTTCGGCAAGGATGTAAGCGAACTGAATCTGTCGGAATGTGCCGTTATCGCAGGAATTACCCAGAGTCCCTCAAGACTGAACCCCATCACCAATCCGGAAGAGAACGCCAAGCGAAGAACAAAGGTGTTAGACGATATGCTGGAACAGGGTTATATCGACCAGGCCGCCCATGATGAGGCAATGGCGGACGACGTATATGCCAGAATCCAGAACTTCAACAGCGTTACGACTGACAACAGTCCTTACAGCTATTTTGTGGATGCTCTGGTGTTACAGGTAATTGAAGACCTCATGGGACAGCTCGGCTATACTGAGACACAGGCATATAACGCAGTGTACAGCGGAGGCTTGAGTATTTACTCCACCCAAAGCCTGATGATGCAGCAGATTTGTGATGAAGAGGCGAACAACGACGCCAACTACCCCAATTTGAAAGAATATGGGTTGGATTGTGCCATCACCGTAACAAGGGCGGATGGTACAGTGGAGAATTACAGCTCCGGCCACATTAAACAGTATGTACGGAACACCTACGGAGACGCGCAGGGGCTTGTCTACTCCAGCGAGGAGGCCGCGCGCGCCATGGTGGAGGAATGGAAATCAACGATTGCCCAGGAAGGCGACACTTATGATGAGAATATCAATGTAACACCCCAGCCTCAATGCTCCATAACGATTATTGACCAGAATACAGGCCAGATTAAGGCCATGGTAGGCGGCCGCGGCACGAAGGAAACCAGTCTGGGACTGAACCGCGCCTATCAGGGCTCAACGAGACAGCCCGGTTCCTGTTTCAAGCCTCTTGCAGCATATGGACCGGCAATGGATTCCTGCGGGAAGACGCTTGCAACCGTAATAAAGGACGAGCCTTATACTTTAAGGAACGGCAAGGTTTTAAGGAATGCCAACGGCCGTTACGGCGGCGACACCACCATACGTAAGGCGATTACCTGGTCTAACAACGTGTGTGCAGTCAAATTAAGCGACGAGATTACGCAGCAGCTAGGTTTTGAATACTGTGAGAAATTCGGTATCTCCACTCTGGTCAAGAGCAAGACAACAGAGGCCGGTGTATTCAGCGATTTAGACAACCAGACTCTTGCACTGGGCGGACTTACAGACGGCGTATACAATTATGAGATTTGTTCCGCTTATGCAGCCATTGCCAACGGCGGGGTCTATAACTCGCCTACCCTATATAGCAAGATTCTGGACCATGACGGTAATGTACTGTTAGAGGGAACCGGAGAGACTCGTACCGTAATCAAAGACAGCACTGCAGCGCTTCTTACCAGCGCCATGCTGGATGTTGTGAACGGCGGTACCGGTACACGCGCTCAGCTTCCCAACATGCCTGTCGCGGGTAAGACCGGTACTACAAGCGACAACAAGGATATTTGGTTCTGTGCTTATACACCCTACTATACCTGTGCTGTTTGGAGCGGATATGACGATAACAAGGAATTGACCAACACCGTCTACCATCTGCAGCTCTGGAAAAGTATTATGAGCCGGATTCATGCGAATATGGAGAGAAGAGAATTTACTATGCCTCCATCCGTAGAGCAAAAGACAGTATGCTCCATCAGCGGCATGCTCGCCGTACCGGGAAGCTGTCCGGGAATTACAGAATATTTCGCTACAGATATTCTTCCGACAGAACGCTGTACCGGCCATGGATACACCTACGACGAAGAAACAGAGCCAGAGGAGGACTCTGACGAGGATGAAGGCGGGGTTAATGATCCCATAGACGTCCCGGACAATCCGAGTACGAATATTCCGGATCCCGGTCCGACGACTCCGGATATTCCCGAACCTCCGTCGCCGCCATCGATACCGGATCCTCCGTCATCTCCGGACCCTGAACCCAATCCTACACAATGATAATCTATGTGTGCCTGATATGCCCACATAGAAAAATACCGGCAGAGAATGTATCCCTCTCTGCCGGTATTTTCTATGCAGCTATATTATAAAATCAATTTTGCTGCTCCGCAGATTCCTGCATCATTTCCTAACTCTGCCAACACAAACTTTGTATCCTTGTTGGCAAAAAATGCTTTCTCCATAAAATACTTTTCGACATAGC
>CATLIP010000026.1 GCA_949957035.1 uncultured Lachnospiraceae bacterium | reverse complement strand
CTGGACTTCAAGGGTATCCTTCATAATATAGCGGACCGCGTCTACCTTATATCCTTCCAGCACATAATTCATGAATGCAGTTACCAGTACAATGCTGGTTGCAGACCGATAACTGCGAATCTCCTGTGCCGTCTGAATACCGTCCACTTCCTCCATACTGATATCCAAAAATACGATATCATATTTCACAAGATTGTCTCTGTCTGCGAGAAATTCTTTTCCTGATGAAAATATGTCTATGGAGGCGTCCAGGTTATGAAGTTCCAAATATTCGCAAAGCAGGACGTGGATTCTGTCCCTGTAAAATTTTTCGTCGTCGCAGATTGCAATGTTAAGCATCTAATCTCCTAATCCTTCAAAAGCCTTCCCTTCTCCACATTAGGAGCAATAAACTTCTGGTATGCATACTCCCAAAGCGTCTCAGAGCCTTCGGCCGTATTCTGATTCCTTGCAAGGACCTGACTCAGACGTATTCCATGCTCCTTCCAGCTCTTGCCCTCCGTAGCCGCATTCAGCATCAAGGGCTGAATATGGTCCATTCCATGGGCGAACCTGGCCTCCGCCGTCTCGCCTTCCTCAAATTCATCCCACAATGCCCGAAGCTTCTTCTTCTGATCTTCCGGTAAGAGTCCGAATATCCGGTCTGCCGCTGCCAATTCCCGCGCACGCTTGGTCTTCTTTCCTTCTTCATCATAGGCATAAGTATCCCCTGCGTCAATCTCTACCAAATCATGAATCAGAAGCATGGTCACCGTCTTAAGAACATCGATCTTCTCATTGGAATATTCACTCAGAAGGATCGTCATAATCGCCATATGCCACGCATGCTCCGCATCATTCTCCTTCCTCTCCCCATCCGTCAGATACGTCTGCCTTCCAATAAATTTCTCTTTGTCTATCTCCCGGAAAAAGTTAAATTGTTTGTCTATCCTGCTTTCTTCCATCTTTCCCTCCATACTGCGAATAAATGAATCTATCTGCGCATACTTGACCTGCTGTTTTCTACCGCACAGGAAATTGCCTCATTATAGGTAGGATGTGCGCGCATAGCATACATCAACTGCGAAGAAGTCAGTCCATTGGCAATGGCCGTCGCCAGCTCTCCTATCATATCTGTCGCCCTTGGACACATAAGCTGCGCGCCCAGAATCACATCACTGTCCGCCGCAAACAGAATCTTGATAACTCCCCGCTCTTCCTTCGATATAATCGCCTGTCCGTTTCCCTCCATCACATACCTGCCGCATCGAATCGGCACGCCCTTTCTCCGTGCCTCTTCCTCCGAAAGCCCCACAGACGCAATCTCCGGGTCCGTATACAGGCAGCTCGGCACAATAGAAATGGGCACAAACAGACAGCTCGGCACCATCTCAACAATCACAGACGCCGGGACGTCATTCATTCGCTCCACCACATAGGTAGCCTGTGCAGAGGCAACATGTGCAAGCTGGATTCCTCCTATGACGTCTCCCACTGCATAGATACCCGGGATACTTGTCTCAAAGAAATCATCCACTACAATCCGTCCGTTTTCCATCCGAATGGGTATATCCGGGGCAAACAGCCCTTCCGTATTCGCCGTCCTTCCCACAGAAACAAGTACGGCGTCCACTTCTGTCTCCTGGTTTTTTCCGTGGCACACATAACGGCATTTGAGGCCGTTTTCCCTTTTCGCCACTTCTTCCAGAATACTTTCTTTATGTATCACAATTCCCCGGTTCCTTAGAATCTCCTCCAAGGTATCCGAAAATTCCCTGTCCATATTGGGAAGCAGACGGTCAGACACCTCCACAATCGTCACCGCCCCGCCAAGGGCATTGAATACCGTCGCCAGCTCAATTCCAATCACACCGCCCCCAAGAATCAGAAGATGGCGGTACCTGTTTCTGTCCGCCGTCAGCAGTTCCTCACTGGTCATCACTCCTGGCAAATCCATCCCCGGAATATCCACCATCCGCGCTTTGGCTCCCGCCGCTATCAGGATATATTGTCCTGAAAAATATTCCGTCCTATCATCCGGCAATGTTACCTGAACACTCTTGTCATTTTGGACAACCGCCGTTCCCCGGACAGACACAATGCCAAGCTCTTCAAACTCTCTCTCCAGCTCTTTTCGCATCTTTGCCGCAGACAGATCCTTATACTCATAAATCTTATGCAGGTCAAAGCCTACCTTTTCTGCAAATAGTCCGAATCTGCCGCACTCCACCATATCACGATACAGCGTTGCCGTATGAAGCAATGCCTTCGTGGGAATACATCCCCGGTTAATACAGGTGCCTCCCACATCCCCTTTATCAATGATAACCACCGACATCCCCAACTTTGCCGCCTTCTTCGCCGCCACGTATCCGCCCGGCCCGGCGCCGATGATGATAAGATCATACCTGTTCCCCATTCTATACCTCCTGATTTACTTAATCAATCTGCCAGTCTATCGGCTCCTCCCCATGAGCCTCCAAAAATGCATTTGCCCGGCTAAACGGCCTGCTCCCGAAAAATCCCCTCTGAGCCGAAAACGGACTTGGATGAGGAGACTTCAGAATCAAATGCTTTGGATTCGTCAGCATCCTCGCCTTCTTCTGTGCCGGCGCGCCCCACAAAATAAACACAATCGGACGGTCCAGCCCATTACATGCCGCGATTGCCGCATCTGTAAATTCCTCCCACCCAAGTCCCTGATGAGAGTTCGCCTGATGCGCCCGCACCGTAAGAACCGTATTCAGCATCAAGACTCCTTGCTCGGCCCACTTCGTCAGGCACCCATGGTTCGGAATCCTGTACCCCAAGTCGTCGTGCAGTTCTTGGTAAATATTGACGAGAGAGGGAGGAACCGACACGCCCTTCTTTACCGAAAAACACAGCCCATGTGCCTGTCCATGGTTATGATAGGGGTCCTGCCCCAAAATTACTGCCTTGACTTTATGTAACGGAGTCAAATGAAACGCGTTAAAAATATCATCCGCAGGCGGAAAGATCAGTCTCGTCTTATACTCCTGGTTGATTGTTGTAAATAACTGTTTATAATAAGGCTTATGAAACTCATCTTTCAGCGCTTCCAGCCAGTCATTGTTGATTGCCGCCATATTTTCCTACCTCATTCTTATCCTTAATCACTTACAAGCGTACTGCCACGCCCTTTTCCCGCAGATATTCTTTCACTTCCCGAATCTCCAATTCCTTATAATGGAACAGCGAGGCCGCCAGCGCCGCGTCTGCACTTCCTTCTGTCAGCGCTTCATGAAAATGTTCCAGATTCCCTGCACCGCCTGAGGCAATCACCGGAATAGACACCGCTTCCGCAACTGAGCGCGTCAGTTCCAAATCATATCCTGCTTTTGTTCCGTCACAGTCCATACTGGTAAGAAGAATCTCTCCGGCGCCTAAACGCTCCACTTTTGCCGCCCATTCCAATGCATCGATACCCACATCGATACGTCCGCCGTTCTTATAAATATTCCATCCGCTTCCGCTAGCCCGCCGCTTGGCGTCAATGGCAACCACCACGCACTGGCTGCCGAATTTGTCCGCCGCATCACTGATCAACTTAGGCGTATTGATTGCCGATGAATTAATAGAAATCTTGTCTGCCCCTTCCCGCAGCAAGACCTTAAAATCATCCACGGTCCGAATCCCGCCGCCTACTGTAAAAGGGATAAACACCGTTTCCGCTACTTTACGGACCATATCTACAACCGTCCCTCTTGCATCTGAAGAAGCTGTGATATCCAAAAATACCAATTCATCCGCGCCGGCCCTGTCATAGGCCCGTCCAATCTCCACCGGGTCCCCCGCGTCTTTCAGGTCTACAAAATTCACTCCTTTCACCACCCGTCCCCGATTCACATCCAGACATGGAATAATTCTCTTTGTATGCATACATCCTCCTCCATTCTCCTTTATATCTGCCGTATCCGGATAGACTTTCCGTCAATTATATGGATACAAAATTCCTGAGTATCCCGATTCCCACGTCACTGCTCTTCTCCGGATGGAACTGGCAGGCGAATACATTCCCCTGCTCCACAGAAGCGTGAATGGTTGTACCATACTGAGTGGTTGCTGTCACAATCCCTTCGTCTGCCGCTTTCAGATAGTAAGAGTGTACAAAATACACATAAGCTTCCTGCTCAAGCCCTGCAAATAGTCTTCCGTCATTGTGAAATTCCAAGGTATTCCACCCCATATGTGGAATTTTAAGGCCAAATGTTTCCGGAATGCGCAGGATTTCTCCCTTTAGTATTCCAAGTCCTTCCACTCCCGGCGACTCGTCGCTTCTCTCAAACAACAGCTGCAGGCCCAGGCAGATACCGAGAAACGGCGTCCCTTTATCCACCACTTCATGTATCACCTCATAAAGACCATACTGGCGAAGCTTCCCCATAGCGTCCCCAAACGCCCCTACACCAGGGAGTATTACTTTCTCGGCACGAAGGATTGTCTCTTTGTCCCGCGTAATCGTTACCTCCTGCCCTAATAACTGCATTGCCTTCTCCACACTCTTAATATTACCGGCATCGTAATCAAGTATTGCTATCAAACTTTCATCCCATCCTTCCTGTCCAATCCATAGCATCATTGTACATCAAGTTCAAACCAAAATTCAACACCATTGTCATAATTATTTACCCCATATTTCTGATGAAATGATTCCATAATCGCCTTCACAATGGACAGCCCGATTCCATTTCCTCCGTATTCGCGGCTATGGGCCTTGTCCGCCTTATAGAACTTCTCCCAGATATGCTCCACGTCCTCCTCGGCAATGGGAACCCCGGTATTGAATACGGTCACCCGCGCTTTCCCCTCCTCAGTTCGAATCTTAATCTCCACCACCTTCTCCTTACCCGCATGGTGGAAGGCATTGCTTACATAATTACGGAGAACCTGCTCCACTTTGAACTCATCCGCCCATACATACACAGATTCCTCCTGCCGGAAAATAACCTGAATCTTCTCCTGCTCTGCAAGAATCTCCATGCTCTGCAGGATTCCGTTCACCAGCGCCGTCAAATCAAACCGCTCAAAGATAATATCCTCGTCCCCGAACTCCAGCTGATTCAGCGTCAGAAGATTCTTCACCATCTGATTCATTTTTGCAGCCTCGTCCATGATGACGTCACAGTAAAACTCCCTGCTCTGAGCATCATCGCTGACTCCCTCCTTGAGTCCTTCCGCATACCCCTGAATTAGCGCAATAGGAGTCTTAAGCTCATGAGAAACATTTCCTAAAAATTCATTGCGCATCTTCTCCAACTGCTCTTTCTGCTCAATATCCTCTTTCAGCCTGTTGTTTGCGCTCTTCAATTCGGAAATAGTGCTCTCAAGCTTCTCTGACATTCGGTTAAAATTCTCCCCCAGCTCTCCAATCTCATTACTTCCGCCGCTTTTGTATTTGGCATTAAAATCCAAATCCGCCATCTGTTCCGATAATACGGCAAGCTCTAAAATCGGGTCTGTGAGACGCTTAGAAAAATACCAGACTGAGACAACCGAAACTAGAATCAAGACGCTTCCTATTAAAAGTAAAAAACGATTGGAAATCTTGGCGCTCTCCTTGATACCTTCTAACGGACTTCTAAGCAAAAACTGGCTTCCATTCTCAAGCTCTCCCCACATCTCAATATATTCCGTCTGATTCCATGGATTCCAGGACTGAGTAATCTGGTAAGCCTCCGTATCCTCCAACACTCTGCCGTCCTTTTGAGCCTGATTCAGAAGATAGCCTAATAGCTGGTTCTTAAGCTGCTCTTTATCATGTACATTGGTAAGATATCCTTCCTTCCCATCTGCTACCAGAAATGAAATGTTATTCTTCTCCGCCTGAAATGCAAGTCTTCCTGCCGCTTCCTCATCCGTCAGCATACCGTCTTTTAGTATTCCGTCCGTTACCGTCCGGTTGAGTTCTTCGTACATACTGATAAATTGAGTCTTCTTGTTACCGATGTAATAAGGCTCCAAAAACCACAGATTAATCATGAACAATGCCGCCACAAAACATATCAAAAGACCGAGAAAGACCACCATCATCTGCCGTTTAATCGAATGTCTCATCACTGTTCTACCTCGAACTTATAACCCATTCCCCAGATCGTCTTAATGCAATTGCCCTTTTCGCCAAGTTTATTTCTTAGCTTCTTCACATGGGTATCTATTGTCCTGGCGTCTCCGAAATAGTCATAATTCCACACATTGTTTAGAATTTTTTCTCTGGACAGGGCGATTCCCTGATTTTCAACAAAATAGGACAAGAGTTCAAATTCTTTAAAGCTGAGTTCGATTTCCTTATCATTAATCTTTACCTGATGGGCTGCTTTATCAATGCTGATTCCGCCGGCATCGATTACCTGGCCGGCGTCCAGTGCATTGACCCGCCTTAAAATTGCAGTGACTCTCGCTACGAGAATCTTGGGACTGAAGGGCTTTGAGATGTATTCGTCCACACCCAGCTCAAAGCCCTGTAATTCATCCCGTTCCTCCGAGCGGGCAGTCAGCATAATAATCGGCACCCGGGAGGTCTGACGCACCTCCCGGCATACCTGCCATCCGTCCATATTGGGCATCATTACGTCCAGGATTAGGAGGGCGATATCTTTATCCTGATAGAAAAGCTCCATGGCTTCTACACCGTCTGAGGCTTCCAGCACGCGGAAACCTTCACGCTCCAGGAAGTCACGAACTAACTTTCGCATCCTGCTTTCGTCATCGACGACTAATATTTTGATTCTTTCCATATTGTATAACCTCCGTTTTAGAATACTTAGTTGGGTATATCTGTTAGTGTGGGATGGGATGATTGTTTTTAGTATAACAGATAAATATGGAAAATGTGTGAAAGAGGAGAGATTTTATTGTTATATAAAATAGACATAGACAATGAATGAGATCAAGTATAAATTTATTTTACTTAATGATTGAATTATTCCCGAATATTGAGAAAAATAATTAGAAAATTAAAATATTTTAAAAGAGAAATATTGAAATATTGATAGTCTCTCTGATATCATTGTTTTTAACGAATAACAAAAACTTTTGCTCAAAAGAGACTATCTTAAACACATTTTACATCAATTCCGCTGTTGCAATTCTTGGTTCAAAGCAACAGGCAGGTCTAATGCTCACAATTCTTACACCGCTTGCTCTCTGTGGACCAACCTTCATAAATGTTGCAATTACACTGGTCTTTCCACGAAGTCCAAGAGGTCCTATGTTTGCCTCATTCACTCTGTCTGTAATCTCCTGTTCCATCTCCGACTGCATCCCATATTTCCCATCCACTTGTGCCTGAAGCATCAAGGATGCTGCCTCATAATGACTACGTCCAACCCCAACGGCAAGCGTACACGGAGAGCATCCAAGCTGCGCAACACCTTCAATCGCCCATTTTACGATTTCATCCAACACAACCTGCGTATTGTGTTGATGAAAAATACGGTGCGTTTTTGCGCGAATTGCAGGTCCGCCGCCAAACATTAATACATGAATTCTCATAACATTTTCTTCACAACGCCGAAGTAAAACCGGAGCAGGTTCTACACCTGCACTGTCTGGATTTAATCCTCCGGATTGGTCAATCCTATGACTATCATCACCCAAAATCCCCATCGGGCGACCAGGAAGCCTGCGAAGCCCTTCTGCAATCCCTTCTCCAATAGCATCCATTATTCTTCCTGTTATAATAGCTTCCGGCCCCACTTCAAGTACTATGTGTGGAATACCAGTATCATCGCATAACGGACTGCAATTCTTTTCTGCTACTTCTGCATTCTTTAATATTGTCTCCAAAACCCATTTGGCCCTATCATTTGTCTCTTGCGCGATTGCCGTTCTATAAGCCTCTTTCTTATCGTCTCGAAAGCCGGAACCTGCTTTTACAACTGCATCTCTGACACGTTTTACAATGATTCCATAATTGTTACTCATAGATGCTCCTTCCATGCGCCGCTCCGATAATTGCCGGAAATGCGTTTACGTTAATCAGATGTAAAGCTTCCATACCCAGCTCTTTAAAAGCAACAATTTTTTTATCTATTGTCTTACTGCCCAGAAGCGCTGTCACTGGAGGAATTACCGCATAAACTGCATGATATTGAGCCAGTATTTGAAGCGTTTCCTGGTGTAACTTGCCTTTGCCAAGGTACATTTTTACTCCTGCCTTTGACAATTTCTCAATACTGCTTTCAATTTCCAGCTTATTACTTGAAGTGGGGCCAATACCTGCAGGGCTTACTGCCGTATGAAAAATCACTTGCCCCTCTAAGTTAATGCCCAAATTATTTACTTTCCCGGCTTCAATCATTTCCACTATCTTCGGTAATACAGCATCACGACCGCAGAGGATATCCCCTGAAATCCGTATCACATCTCCGACCTGCAGACTGGCTGCAAGTTCTTCTGTAATAGGTGTAATTATATCCATAATTTTCACCTCTTTCTTCACCTTACATTATTCGTTCACTGCAAACAGTTTCACGTAAGCGCCCTCATTCTCAATTACCCCAAATGCCCTTGAACGGTTTAAAATCTTATTTGCCCAATTGGTATGCGGCTTAATTTCATTCATTTTATTGCCACTTGAACCTTTCATGACCCCGCCGTCGGCTCCAAGTATCATACAAGCATCATCATACTCTTCTTTCGTAACTGCCATCATCGCATTGACAAATTTCACATGGGATGGATGAATGACTGTGCGACCTACAAATCCATTTGCTTTATCTAAAATCACCTCTCGAAGCAAACCATCAATTTCGTTGTTCACAAGTGGCATTCGTTTCATTAAATAATCCTCTAACCCATGCTGGGGAAGCTCCTCAAACATCATTTCCTTCGGAGCACGAAAATACTCCCATACCGGACCCGAAATCACATAATCGTTATTTCGTCCGCATACATTAATAATATCAGAAAGACACTCACGAACCGTCATAATATCGTAAAGGGAATATTCTACACCTCGGCGCACCCCAAATACAGACGAGAAATCTGTACCTCCAACACGCACCTGCAAAACTAAATCATGATATTTATCCAAAATTTTTTTAATACCTGTCAACTCAGACATACGGCTTTCTTTGTAAGCCACCTCTTCGTCCTCAATAATTGGCATTCCGTAGATAATCTCCCCAAAACGTTCATTCAAATCCTGTAAATAAGAATAATATTCATACCCGTTTTCTGCATTAAATTTAGGAAAATTAATACCGCAAAGGGACTTTACCTGATGCTTCGTCAGTTTTTCACCAAATGCTTTGAATTGAGTTAAGTTCCGGATACGAACAAAAATTAACGGAACCCTGTCCTTATCCAATTTTCTATTTTCAACCCCATTAGTTACAGCATCCAGTAATTTATGTACATTCTCCATAGCCTCAGGAACCTTTTCTTCCGGACAGGCGTCTTCAAAGCACAATACTATCGTTGTAAGGCCTGGCATTGCATTGTTTAAAATCTTGGGAGTAAAATCTTTAAATCCCGGCATATACATAGCAGCGCCCAAACAATATTGAAGCACGTCACGGTCAGTATACTTATTAAAACTCTCAGGATCCACTACAAATTTAAAATCAGGATTATATAAATGGTGTCTCATGTTCTATTATTTTCCTTTCTTTTCACTTAATCTAAACTACCCTTAGGTGACCAAATGGCATCCGGATAATACTCATCAATCATACGTTTCACCAGTGAACATTGCTTCGCACGTTTACGTGCATCCTCTTCGGTGCTATCCCAACTATGAGCAGCTGCTACAGAGCCTCCGGTTTTTAAATAAATTGGAGCTGCAATACGAATCATTTCCGGAACCTCATAATGACGAATGAAACCACCTGTAGACTTTGGATTTTCAGTGTGAATATCAATGGGACAGTTAACAGCCTGACGAATCGCTGCAAGCATCTGGAGCTGGATATCACGCACCGGATTAATAGAGTCTGCGCCTATATTTTCAAGCAATTTCGCAGAAGCAGGGTTGCCATGACCAGCATGTGCTGACACTTTGAAGCGGCAGTCTAAAGGAATCTCACCGATTTTTCTCATCTCATTCAGCACCCACAAACACCCTTCATCATAAACCAAAAAGCCTCGACAGCCGAGACGAACTGCTCTCTTCACATCTTCAATAGCTCTAACAATCTGTTCCTCTCCCCGAAGACGATATCCCATGCGTACGCCTTCCTCCGTGTGGACAGATGCGGAGGTGTCTGTGGTCGCTCTTGGTCCAATGGCAAGAATCAAATCCGTCTGCCACTTGTAAGCAAGTTCAACCATCTTATGGATCTCTTCATCGGTCAACCGCATAATACCCTGAGTCCGAGTAATACGGTGCGGGTAAATCCCATAGTCATCCATTGCCTCCAGTAAGGTCTGCATCACTTTCGGGCCTTGGATGCCCGGAACCTCAAATCGAAACTGACCGCCATCAGTAAAACGTTTTTTAGAGTCGGGCAAGTCATAGGCATCTCCTTTGGGCAGCCCGATTGATTCTAGAAACTCTCTTGTTTTGTCCATACTATTCATAATTTATCCCCTCTCTTTATATTAGCTATTGAGATTTTCAATAAGGCCGTCAATTGCTTGTCTGTGAGAGAAAGTCAGCGGCGGCAGCTTGCCGTTTAATCCTTTATGAATACGGCAGTCGATAAACGACGCCTTACCACAATTTCGGAGCATGTTAATCGCCTTAATCAACTCTTCCTTCGTAGTTATTGGTTTATGAACGGTCTCATAACCACAAGCCTCTGCAATAGCTGTGAAATCAATCTTATATCCTCCCGACGGCTGTCCGCCCACAGATTCATGTGCTCCGTTATTGAGAACTACATGCAGAAAATTTGGCGCCTCAACTTTGCTGACCATGGTCATAGCGCCCATATGCATCATCGCCGCAGAATCACCATCCAGAACAACTATCTTTTTCTGCGGCTGTTCTAAAGCTATCCCAAGGGCAACTGAGGAAACATGTCCCATAGAACCGACATTTAGAAAGTCATTTTTCCTGCTTTCCTTCCTTCGTTCTCTTAGAAAGAAAAGCTCACGGGTAGTTCTTCCCGTTGTCGCAGCATAAATGGTATCTCTCGGCATATTGTTAAGAAGAACCTCTATTGCCTCTTCTCTGCTCATAGGATAAACGGTATCTTTCTCATTGTTTTTATCTCCGTTCATGATTCCTTTTGGTACAATCAGCGCATAAGGTCTGCGTCTATCTCTACAACAGGATACCGCTTCCTCAACCATAGTCTTTAATGTCTCCCTATCGTCTGACAGAATACGATAAGGAATACCTATGGTGTCCAATAATTTCAGCGTGATCTCTCCCTGACGCTCGTGCTGTGGCCAATCACCAGTACCCGGCTGTCCTCTCCAGCCAATCAATAACAAAAGTGGTATCGAATAAACCTCCTCATCAACTAAAGATACTAATGGATTCAACGCATTCCCCAAACCGCTGTTCTGCATATATACAAGCGGTATTTCTTTACTTGCTATATAATGTCCGGCAGCAATAGAAATAGCATTTCCTTCATTTACCGCCATAATGTTTCGTTCCGGGAAATTATTCAGAACATAATTGCAGAACCCGTTTAAATAGGAATCCGGCACACCGGTAAAAAAACTTATTTTATTTTCTGTGAGAATATCTAACACGTACTTTTGCTCCAGCATCTCTTTCTACCTTCTCCTTATATTGCTTTATACAAAGTAAAATACTCTGGACTTTTTGATTCACAAATTATCCAAGCTTTTTCAAATGTCTCCAAAATCTCTTGCGGCAGCGGACCTGCTTTTACTGCCGCCATGTTTTGCCTCAAATGATTTATCTTTGACGCACCAATAATAATAGCGTCTCCTCGCTCGCCGTTTAACATGGAATGATATGCAAGCCAACGGTATGTTGCTTCATTAATAGTAATTCCGTATTTCTCAACGGTTACTTTTATAATTTCAATTGCGTCAAAATAACATTTCTTCCAATAGCGATTTTGATAATTAGGGCGATGTGTAAAACGGCCGTCTGTTGGATTATCTTCGAATTTAAAATAGCGTCCGGTTAGCAGCCCTCCGGCCATTGGATTATAGGCACAAAAACGCATCCCAAAATTGTTAAGACATGCATCTAACTCCCTCTCTGCTTTTCGAGTCAAAGGGTTATATATTCCCTCAAAAACAGTTGGCTTCATAAAGCCTTTCTTATCACATATATGCCATATATCAGCTACCATCCAAGCTGGGAAATTAGAACATCCAAGCTCTTTGACTTTTCCTTGAATATGTAAATCATTGCAAGCCTCCAGTACAGATTCGACAGGCGTTGCAGGATCCGGAAAATGTAAATAGACCGTATCAACTGCATCTAAACCTAATCTTTTTAAACTCTCATTTACCTGTTTATAAGCAGCTTCACCGTCCAGTTTTCCACTAATACGTGGATTAACCTTTGTCGCAATCTTAAAGGATTTATTTAATGAAGGCAGAACTTCTCCTAAGAGCTGTTCACACTTTCCCTCATTGTATACGTAAGCTGTATCCAGCTCTTCATAGCCTGCATCAAGAAAAGTATTTATGAACCTTTCTACATCAGGGCTAAATACAGATTCGCCAAAGGTCATTGTACCAAGAACAAAGCCTACTTTATTTTTCATAGTCCATCCTCCTATATTACTGTCATAGGATTTACAAATCTTTCATTCCCCTTAATCCTTTCAATCTCATAAATAAGTTTATTTAACTTACTTTTTTCAACTCTCCCCAAAGCACATTCTTTCAACTTATTAATAATGTCTTTTCTATCTAAGGGCCTCTCTGGGTCACCTTTGGGAACAAGAATCGTTTCTTCCAGAACTTCTCCATTAGTCTTTATTATCTCAACTTTAGTTCCTCTGATATTTCTTCCTCTATCTTCCATAGATATATCTGAAATGAGCCGAATTTTCTTTATAAGTTTGGTAACTGCATTTGACAAATCAGGAGCATTTGCTTCAGTTATTCCATATGAACCATTAAATAGAGCGCAGGCTAAAGTATAATAGATAGAAAATTTTATTTCATTTGAATCCTTAGGGAATTGAATCTGACCAGCAAGCTTAATAGCGTTTGGATAAATATAGACATTTACAGTTTTTATCTCTTCTATCTTAATCTTTTTATGTAAGTTAATTGCCGCCTCTATTCCACAATGTGTGTGCCTGCAAGAAGGATAGAGTTTAAAATAACAATCATGGAGCAGTAAATGGTCACTATTTCTCAGCATTTCTGTTTCAACATTATCAGTAACCGCCCGAAACCATCCGTTAGGTCCTTCTAATGCTTCTGTCGGTCCCTTAACTCCTTCTTTAACCAACATAGCTGCAAACAGACCGTTCTCCGCCGCCTTTCCCGGATTCAGTGGTTTAATTGCCGGACGGGAATCACCGTATGAAAGCAGACCACTTGAAAGTGTCGTTGCCAATGCAATAGCATTTTCAATTCCATCCGCATCAAACCGGTAAAGTCTTGCACATGCCGCTGCACATGCAAGTGTTCCTGTCATTCCAGTAGAATGAAATCCATGCCGTACCATTCCAGGCTGAGCCGCAGAAGAAATTCTAATAAAAGCTTCATATCCTGTCGCTAAAGATAGTAACACTTCCTCCCAAGTAGGATTTAATTTATCTGCCAAAGCAAACACCGCTGGAATTACATGAACACCAATATGTCCCATAGCCTTTTTGTTGCCGTCATCCAATTCCGCTCCATGTCCATAGAGCGAGTTCATGAAGGCAGCTTTTGTTACAGGATATTTTCTACATTGTAAAAAGATATTTGCTTCCTCCATTCCACCTTGATTATAAATAATATTTTCAACCGCACTGTTAAATACTTTATTCTGATTATAACCAGCAAATGCAGCAGCAAAAAAATCGATAATCAACCTTTTTAACTGTTCTTTATCTTGCTCCGTCAATTTTTGTATTTGATACAACTCACTGGATAGCGCCGTTGTAATACCTTTGTACATATTTCCTCCACTATTCCTGATTCTTTCTATCATTTATTTTGCAATTCAATTAAATCTGCATATGTAAAATATTCATCCGTAGGATCCATTCCACTTGCCGGAGTAAACGTCATTTCACCAAACTTAATATTTCCATTAATATTATCTGAACCACTACCGGCTAAAGCCGGTAGGTTCGGTTTGCTGCTAAAGCAGCCTAAAGTTGTCTCTGCTTTTCGTTACTCCTTTTATCTTTAGCTTATTTCAAAGTTGTCCGTTTTTAATTTTTCTTG